>CAZNLX010000244.1:0-2813 GCA_964573925.1 uncultured Intrasporangiaceae bacterium | reverse complement strand
CCGTCTTCGAGCAGCCCGACCTCAAGGCCACCTTCGCGTTCACCGTGACCGTCCCGGACCACTGGGTGGTCATCTCCAACCAGCCGGCGCCCGAGCCGGTCCCGGCGGGCCAGGGGCGGGCCACCTGGGTCTTCGAGCCGACCCCGCGGATCTCCTCCTACATCACCGCGATCTGCGCCGGCCCCTACACCGTCCAGTGGGACCAGGTTCAGGGTCGCGAGGCGGTGATCCCCCTGGGGATGTTCGCCCGTAAGTCGATCACCGAGTTCGTCGACTACGACGAGCTCTTCGACTGCACGAAGAAGGGCATCACCTTCTTCGAGGAGGAGTTCGACGGGGCGTTCCCGTTCGCCAAGTACGACCAGATCTTCGTGCCCGAATACAACGCCGGGGCGATGGAGAACGCAGGCTGCGTGACGATCACCGACGTCTACATCTTCCGCGGGCAGGCCCCGGAACCACTCGTCGACCGGCGGGCCCTGACCATCCTCCACGAGTTGGCGCACATGTGGTTCGGCGACCTCGTGACGATGAAGTGGTGGGACGACCTGTGGCTCAACGAGTCGTTCGCCGAGTGGGCCTCGTCGGTCTGTCAGGCCGAGGCCACGCGCTGGACGGACGCCTGGACGACCTTCCACAGCCACGAGAAGACCTGGGCCTACCAGCAGGACCAGCAGGCCGACACGCACCCGGTCTACGCCGACATGCGTGACCTCGTCGACGTCACGGTGAACTTCGACGGGATCACCTACGCCAAGGGCGGCTCGGTGCTCAAGCAGCTCGTCGCCTATGTCGGCCGCGAGCCGTTCCGGGAGGGCCTGCGCAGCTACTTCCGCAAGCACGCCTGGGGCAACACGACGATGCGCGACCTGTTCGTCGAGTTGGAGGCCGGCTCGGGCCGCGACCTGTCCGACTGGGCGGCCAGGTGGCTGCAGACCTCCGGGCCGAGCACCCTGTCGCTCGACGTGGCGACCGACGAGGCCGGGATCATCACCGCCGCCGCGATGGTCCAGACCGTGGCCGGTGCCGATGCGACCCTGCGCCCGCACCGGGTCGGGATCGGACGCTACGACCTGCAGGAGGGCGTCCTCGCCCGGGTCGGCTACCACGAAGTGGACGTCGACGGCGAGCGCACCGAGCTGCCCGAACTCATCGGTCTCCCCCGCCCGGACCTGCTGCTGCCCAACGACGGCGACCTCACCTACGCCAAGATCGACCTCGACGACCGCTCGCTGGCGACCGTCGAAGCCCACATCGACGCCTTCGAGGACAGCCTGGCCCGCAGCCTGGCTCTCGGCTCGCTCTGGGAGCGGCTGCGTGACGGACGGCTAGCCCCGATCGACTTCGTCGAGGTCCTTCTGCGGATCATCCCGGTCGAGGAGCACTCGGTCGTCCTGCGGACCATCCTGCGCACCACCAAGCAGATCCCCTCGATGCTCCTGGCGAGCCTGCACTGGTTCCTGCCCGAGGCCGACCGCCCGGGGATGGTCGATCGCGCGGTCGCCGTCCTGCGGGACGCCCTCGACGCTGCGACGCCCGGCAGCGACAAGCAGCAGCAACTCGTCATCGCGTATGCCGCCCTCGCCCGGCAGTCCGACGACCTCGCCCGCCTGCGGGGCATCCTCGACGGCAGCCAGGTCGTGCCGGGGCTGTCGGTCGACCAGGACCTGCGCTGGACGCTTATCACCCAGATCGCCGCGGCGGCCGGGGTCACCGAGGCCGACATCGCCGCCGAGGTCGAACGCGACCCGTCGGTGGCCGGTCGCGAGCAGGCCCTCAAGGCTCGGGCCGCGCTGCCCACCCTCGCGGCCAAGGAGGCCGCCTGGGCCCTGGCCATCGACCAGGACACCCAAACCAATGCGGCCGTCGAAGTCATCGGGGCAGGCTTCCGCCGGTGCAACGACCCGGCGCTGCTGCGGCCCTTCGTCGAGCGCTATCACGAGATGCTCGAGCCGGTCTTCGCCTCGCGCTCCTACGCCATCGCCGAACGCTGCGTGAAGTACTTCTACCCGCTGGACATCGCCGATGCCGCGCTGCGCGACCGGACCCGGGCCTGGCTCGCTGACCACGAGGGCGCCCCGGCCGGACTGCGGCGCCTGGTCATCGAGCAACTGGCCGTGGTCGAGACCGCCGTGGCCGCCCAGCAGGTGGCCGCGCGGCATACCCCGTCCTCGTGAACGGGATCGACTGGTGGGTGACCGCCGACCGATTCTTGGGCACGCCGCTGCAGATCATCGCGATCCTGCTCGTGGCCGTGCTCGGCCGATGGTTGCTGCACCGGCTGATCAACAGCGTGGTGACCGGTGCCGGAGAGCGGCACGCCGAACGGCTGCGGCGCCTGCCCGGCCGGGCCGGTGAGATCCTCGCCGACGCCAGCGGGCTAGCCCACGAACGCTACGTGCAGCGGACCCAAACCGTGGGGTCCGTCCTGCGCAGCGTCGTCACGGTCGTCGTCACGACGTTGGCGGTCCTGACGACCATGGCGACCCTCGGCGTGCCGTTGGCGCCGCTGCTGGCCTCCGCCGGCGTCGGCGGGGTGGCTCTCGGGTTCGGCGCGCAGAGCCTGGTCCGGGACTTCCTCTCGGGCATCTTCATGATCGTCGAGGACCAGTACGGGGTCGGCGACACCATCGACGTCGGGGACGCCGTCGGTGTGGTCGAGGACGTCAGCCTGCGGGTCACCCGGCTGCGCGACCGCAATGGGGTGGTCTGGTACGTCCGCAACGGCGAGATCGTCCGGGTCGGCAACCAGTCGCAGGGCTGGTCGACGGCGGCGATCACCGTGCCGTTCGCCCTCGACGCCGACCTGCCGC
>CAZNLX010000243.1:0-2845 GCA_964573925.1 uncultured Intrasporangiaceae bacterium | reverse complement strand
CATCGGCTCGAGGCTGTGCGCCGTGACGACGTGCGGGGCACCGGCCAGCAGACCGCCGAGATGGCCGGCGAGGTTGGCGTACCACGTGTGTGAATGGACGATGTCGGCGCCCTGGCAGTCCGCGGCGATCGTCACGTCGACGCCGAAGGTCTGCAAGGCCGCATTGGCCGCGGCGAGCTCGGGCAGATCCGGGTATGCCGTCGTCCCCGCCTCGTCGCGCGGCGCACCGAAGCAGCGGACCTGGACATCGACATCGCCACGGGCGCGCAGCGCCCGGACCAGTTCGGCGACGTGCACCCCCGCCCCTCCGTAGATCGCCGGCGGGTATTCCTTGCTGATGATGTCCACGCGCATGCCTCAACCGTAGTCACCGCGCGCAGCCCGCGCAGGTGCCAAACAGTGGCGAAGGCGATGTGGACCAAACGTTCACCTCGTGCTAGGTGACCCCTAGGGTTGGGCGCATGGCACGTAGAGGCGCAAACTCCAAGATCCTGGCCATCGTTCTCGCCGGCGGGGAGGGCAAGCGGCTCATGCCCCTGACCCGGGACCGTGCCAAGCCCGCGGTCCCCTTCGGAGGCATCTATCGGCTCATCGACTTCGCCTTGAGCAATGTCGTCAACTCCGGCTATCTCAAGGTCGTCGTGCTCACCCAGTACAAGTCGCACAGCCTGGACAAGCACGTGACCAAGACGTGGCGGATGTCGACGATGCTCGGCAACTACGTCGCCCCGGTCCCGGCGCAGCAGCGGGTCGACAAGAACTGGTATCTCGGCAGCGCCGACGCCATCTTCCAGAGCCTCAACCTCCTCGAGGACGAGAAGCCCGAGATCGTCGTCGTCGTCGGTGCCGACCACGTCTATCGCATGGACTTCTCCCAGATGGTCCAGCAGCACATCGAGACCGGTGCGGGCCTCACCGTCGCGGCGATCCGCCAGCCGATCCACCTGGCCGACCAGTTCGGCATCATCGAGGTCGACCCCACCGACACCCGCAAGATCGGTGCCTTCCGCGAGAAGCCGTCCGACCCGGTCGGCCTGCCCGACGCCCCCCACGAGGTCCTGGCCTCCATGGGCAACTACGTCTTCACGGCGAGCAAGCTCGTCGAGGCGGTCACCGAGGACCACGACCTCGAGGGCAGCAAGCACGACATGGGTGGGGACATCGTGCCCCGGTTCGTGCGCGAGTCCGACGCCTTCGTCTACGACTTCAAGGACAACGACGTGCCCGGCGCCACGGAACGTGACCGTGGCTACTGGCGGGACGTGGGGACCTTGGACTCCTACTACGACGCCCACATGGACCTCATCTCGGTCCACCCGGTCTTCAACCTCTACAACTACGACTGGCCGATCTACACGAGCATGGCCCCGCTGCCGCCGGCGAAGTTCGTCCACGGCTCGGGCGACCGGGTCGGTGAGGCGCTCTCGTCGATGGTCTCCCCCGGGGTCGTCGTCTCGGGTGCCCAGGTCAACCACTCGGTGGTGTCACCGAAGGTCCGGGTGCACAGCTACGCGACGATCGCCGACAGCGTCCTGCTCGACGACGTCGAGGTCGGCCGGTATGCCGTCATCCGCCGGGCGATCATCGACAAGGGCGTCTACGTCCCGGAGTATTGCCGGATCGGCGTCGACCACGAGCACGACCGGGCCCGCGGGTTCTACGTCACCGAAGGCGGCATCACCGTCATCGGGAAGGGCCAGAAGGTTCCGCTGTAACCGGGCTACCCTGCCCGGGTGAGCTTCCAAGCCGAAGGGCAGTTGCGCGACGGCATACCGGCATCCGTCGGTGACCCGCGCCCGGCCCGCGTCGCCGTGCAGATCGCCCCGCAACATGCCCCGTATGCCGCGCTGCGCGACACCGCCGTGGCCATGGAAGGGCTCGGGGTGGACGTGGTCCTCACCTGGGATCACTTCTTCCCGCTCTCCGGCGACCCGGACGGGATGCACTTCGAGGCGTGGACCCTGCTGTCGGCGTGGGCTGAGGCGACCAGTCGCGTCGAACTCGGTGTGCTCGTGTCGTCGATGTCCTATCGCAACCCGCAGTTGCTCGCCGACATGGCCCGGACCGTCGACCACATCAGCGCGGGCCGGCTCATCCTCGGCATCGGCGCCGGGTGGTTCGAGCGGGATTACGTCGACTACGGCTACGAGTTCGGCACGGTCGGCTCCCGGCTCGACGACCTGGCCCGCAACCTGCCGGTCCTGCGCGAGAGGTGGGCCCGCCTCAATCCGCAGCCCCTTCGGCCGATCCCGGTCCTCGTGGGCGGCGGCGGTGAACGCAAGACGCTGCGGATCACCGCGGAGCATGCGGACGTCTGGCACGGTTTCGGCGATCCGGCGACGATCCGGCACAAGAACCTCGTCCTCGACGACTGGTGCGCCCGGATCGGCCGCGACCCGCTGGCCATCGAACGATCCGCTGGAGTCGCCTTCATGGCCGCGCGGCACCCCGAAGACCCGTCCCTCGGCCATGCCGCGCAAGCCCAGCAGCTCTACGACGTCGGCACCCGGCTGTTCACGGTCAGCCTGACGACCCCGCCCTACGATCTCGGGCCGATCCGCGACGTCCTGGCCTGGCGGGACTCGGTCAACGCCGGGGCCGCGTCGACCGGGAGGTGACATGGCCGTCTCGGACATGGAGGCGCTGCACGTCCTCGACCTGCTGACTCGGGTGGGCGCCGATCCGTGGATCGCCGGTGGCTGGGGGGTGGATGCCCTCACCGAGCGGCAGACGAGGGTGCACCGCGACCTCGACGTCATGGTCCGCGCAGTCCTCGTCCTCTCCCACGCCGCCGGCCGCGCAGGCGCTGGTCGTCGACGACGTCACGAAGGTCTTCCGCACGGGC
>CAZNLX010000242.1:0-2860 GCA_964573925.1 uncultured Intrasporangiaceae bacterium | reverse complement strand
GACTCACCTTCGTCGGGCTGTTCCTCACCCACGGCGCCTTCTTCGTCGCGCTCAAGACCGACGGCCCGATCCGCCAGGACGCCCGCGAGTTCGGGATCCGGTCCGGGCTGGTCACCGCGGTCCTCGCGGTCGTGCTCCTGCTGGCGATCAACCTCCGCCACGGCTCGCTCGTGAGCTGGATCGGGACGGTCGTCGCGGCGGTGGTGCTGCTCGGCGGCATACTCATGGCGACCCGCAAGCGCGAGGGGTGGGCCTTCATCGGCACCTTCGTGTGTATCGCCTTCGCCGTCGTGGCCTACTTCGGGGCGCTCTTCCCGAACGCCATGCCGACGACCCTCGCGACCGGCGCGGACCTCACCCTCGCCGCCGCGTCGAGCACACCGAAGACGCTGACGATCATGACCTGGGCCGCGGTCGTCTTCACCCCGATCGTCCTGCTCTACCAGGGCTGGACCTACTGGGTGTTCCGCAAGCGGATCGCCGTCCACCACATCCCTGCCCCGGTCGCCATCGGCAAGTGACCCACGGGTGGCCCGACCCGGTCACCTAGCATCCACACCGTGCGACCGATCGACCCCAGGGTATTCCGGGCCCTCCCCGAGGCCCGCCGCGTCATGGCGGGCCTTGGGGCGTTGGGCGTGGGGCAAGGGCTCGCCGCGGTCGCCCAGGCCTTCGCCGTCGCCGCCGTTGTGGTCGCCGTCGTCCGATCCGGTATGCCGTCCGCTCCCGACCTGCGCGTCGCTCTCCTGTTCCTCGTGGGGGTGTTCGCGGTCCGGGCCGCGCTGGGAGCCGCCGTCGAGAGGTATGCCGCGCGGGCCGGCATACGGGTCTCGTCGGGACTGCGCGAACGGCTGCTGAGCCGATGGCTGGAACGCCCGGTGGACCGAACCCCCGAGCCGGCCGTCGCGGGCGCCCTGGCGACCCAGGGGATGACGAGCGTCGAGCCCTACGTCGCACGGTTCCTCCCGGCGCTCGTCGGTGCGGTGGTCCTGCCGGTGTTCGTCGTCGCGACGATCGCCGTCATCGACTGGGTGAGCGCGCTCATCGTCGTGCTCACCGTGCCGCTGCTTCCGGTCTTCGCGGCGCTCATCGGCAAGACCACCCAGGACCGGACCGAGCGGCGTTGGCGAGCGCTCACCGCCCTGTCGGGGCACTTCCTCGACGTCGTCCGGGGCCTGCCCACGCTGGTGGGCTATGGGCGCGCGGAGCGGCAGGCCGACTCGATCCGGCAGGTGAGTGAAGCGCACCGGGCAGCCACGGTGCGCATCTTGAGGGTCGCCTTCCTGTCCTCCGCCGCGCTCGAGCTCCTCGCGACGATCTCGGTGGCCATCGTTGCGGTGACGGTGGGGCTGCGGCTGACCTACGGGACGATGGACCTCGCACCGGGCTTGGCCTGCATCCTCCTCGCGCCGGAGGCCTACTGGCCGATCCGCCGGGTGGGGACCGAATACCACTCGGCCGCCGACGGGGTCTCGGCGCTGGGGCTTGCCCTCGACCACCTCATCCCCCCGAACGGCGTGAAGACGGCCGGGCCTGAGACGGCCGGGTCGGATGCGGCTGGGCGGGAGGCGGCTGGGCGGGAGGCGGCCGGCCGGCATACCTCGGGTTCTGCCGCGCGCTTGCGTGGGGTGAGCTACCGCCACCCGGGCGGCTGCGCCGATGTCCTCGCCGGAGTCGACATCGACCTGCCGGCGGCCGGGCTCGTCGCGATCACCGGATCATCCGGTGCCGGCAAGTCGACCCTGCTGGAGGTGCTGGCCGTGCTGCGCGAGCCCACCGCCGGGACGGTCCAGGCCGCCGGGGCCCACCTGGTGAGCCAGCGTCCGTTGCTGGTCACCGGTTCGATCCGCGACAACCTCACCCTCGGCGTCGATCAGCCGCCGAACGACGACACCCTGTGGCAAGCCCTCGACGAGGTAGGGCTGGGCGATGACGTGCGCGCGCTTCACGACGGGCTGGACAGCCCGCTCGGCGACGATGGCTTCGGGTTGTCCGCCGGTCAGCGGACCCGGCTGGCCCTGGCTCGAGCCGGCCTGTCCGACGCACCGCTCGTGCTGCTCGACGAACCGACGGCGCACCTGGACGACCGGTCGACGGGGCTCGCCCACGGGATGATCGCCCGGCTGGCCCGCACCCGGTGCGTGGTCGCGGTGACCCATCGCCCCGAGCTCGTCGCCGTCGCGGATCGGCACCTTCAGCTCGCGGGTTGGCACCTTCAGCTCGCGGATCGGCAGACCGATCTCGCGGACCGGTCGACCGGTCCTGCGGCACCGACCTGCACCGCCGCGGGAGGCACCCGATGAGCGACCGCGTCGCCGCCGAGGCTGCCTTCACCGCACATGCCCCGGGCATCAAGCGCGCCGCCGTCATCGGTGGGTTGGCCTCAGCATCCGGCATCGCGCTCACCGCGACCTCCGGATGGCTCATCGTCGCCGCCAGCCACCGACCGGTCATCTTGACCCTGCTCGCCGTCATCGTCGCGGTGCGCACCTTCGGCATCGCCCGGCCGGTGCTGCGCTACGTCGAACGGGTCCGCTCCCACGACAGCGCCCTGGACCTGCTGGCGCGCCGGCGGGTGGCGGCATACCAGGCGCTCGTGCCGCTCACCCCGGCCCGGCTGGGGCGACGCTCGCGGGCGCAGGTGCTGACCACCGCCGTCGAGGATCTCGAGGATCTCGTCTTCGCCCAGGTACGGGTCGTCGTCCCGGTGCTGGGGCTGCTCGTCGCCGCCGTGCTCACGGTCCTCGGGCTGGGACTGTTCGCGCCCGCAGGAGCGCTCGTGCTCGCCGCCGTGCTCGTGGCCCAGGCCGGGGTGAGCGCCCTCGGGCGACGTATGGAGCTTGCGGCACAAGGGGATTGG
>CAZNLX010000241.1:0-2868 GCA_964573925.1 uncultured Intrasporangiaceae bacterium | reverse complement strand
CCTCGGACCTGTCCCTCGATGCGGCGCAGCCGCTTGAGGTGCTCGTCCTTGCGCTCGGAATAGCCGTGCATGTCGCCTCCACCCGCCGGTTCGTCGCGATACCCCCACAGGGTATGCCGCGCGCCCACCTCGGCGCTGTGTCAGCCGCACCAATACTCGGCGCCACTCCCACCAAGCTCGCCGCACCACGGCACCACCGCCCCATCTCGCGGCTGCGCCGCAGACCCGTGCATCGCCGTTCAGCGCGTGGGATCGGCGACCCGCCCGGCGAACAGGGGGGTCTTCGTCTCGATGTCGTGGACGACGAAGAGGAAGGGCCGGTCGAGGACGACAGTGAGCGGTTCGTCCAACGCTGCGGTCACGCGCATGACGACCGCCGTCGCCGCGGCCGCCTCGGTGCCCTGTTCGTCGACGGCGACGAATCCCTGATGGAGAACGCTCGAGATGGCCAGCCTCGTCGTGGTCGACATCCCGGTGAAGTCGGCGGAGTCGGTGAAGGCCGTCGGCATCCCGAGTCGCGACAGGATCTGCTGGAGTTCCAGGGACGAACGGAACGTCCAGGAGGGCATCGAGAGGTTGATCCCTCGGGTCGGCTGCGCCGCGGCGAGCGCGGTGGCGAGCCCGCCGCCGGTGAGCCAGGCGGCATGGGACTGCGGATCGCTCTTGTCGGTGAGCACGAGGGTCATCGCCAGTTCCCGGCCGAGATAGGGCAGGGTGACGGCGACGTAGCCGGGGCCTTTGGCGGCATACCCTCCGTCGACGGAGTTGTTCATGAACCGCGCCTGGACCGTCGCGCCCGAGTCGAGGGTGAACCGACCAGGCTGGGTGGCCGTCGGCTCGAACGGCTCCTCCCACGGCGCTTTGAGATAGACCGCGTTGACCAGGACCATCCGGGTGTCCGCGTCGACGGCTCCGGGTGGCACGAGGTCGGTGATCTTGTCGTGGGTGGCCGCGGCCGTCCAGGCGTTGATCCGGGCTCGGGCGGGCTCCGGGGCGCTGCGGTAGTCGACGAGATTGACGCCGGCACCGAACCAGCGGGCCAGGTCGTCGAGGAACGCCTGGACCCAGTCGGTGTCCCGTTGCGCCCAGAGCGAGTTGGCGATGTCGACGACGACCTGGCCGCCGGTGCCGTCGCCGCGGGTCCTGGCGCCGGAGCGTCCGGCGAACGTGTCCGAGAGCGCAGCCAGTCCGGCATCGAGATCGGCGCCGCTGAGGCCCCCGAGGACCGTGAGCATCTCCTGTGCCGTGCGCCCCTTCGCTCCGGCCGCCGCCATCGCGAGAGCTGCCGCAACCGAGTACGGCGAGGCGATGAGATTGCCGGACTCCTTGGCCAGGACGGCGGCGATCATCCGTTCGGTGAAGCCGGTGACCGCCTTCGAGGCCGGCGCGACAGCGGTGGTGGCGGGCTTCATCCGGGCGACCTGGGAGACGGCAAGAGTCGCGCCACTTCCGGAGCCCGCCGCGCCGCCCGCTCCCCCACCTGCCGACCCGCCCCCCGAGCCACCGGAACCGGACCCCGTGCAGGCGGCCAGTGCGGGTGCCTGGCCGACGAGGGCCAGCGCGGCGGCGAACCGGATGAGGTCGCGTCGCGGCAGTGCCACCGAAGAAGGGACGTCAGGTCGCGCCATTGCGGTCATGTGCCTTGGACGCCGTATGCCGCCACTCGGTTTCACGTCGCCCGTCACGATGTCGCGGGGACCGTTCGCCGCGTCACCAGCGCGGGGACGTCGGCGATGGAGCGCATGAGGTCGTTGAGATGGGTGCACGTCGACGGGCCCCAGAGCGTGCTGGAGACGAGGTCGCGCAGGTCGGCACACGGCATACCGACGAGGCGTTGGGTCGAGGCTCCGGCGACCGGGCACTCGAGGTGCGGGAGGACCCGTGGGGCCGGGCGGACGTCGAGAACCCGGCCCTCGTTGGCCTCCAAGGTCACGGTGACCCCGTATTCGTGGAGCACTCGTTCGGTCCCTTCGGCGTCGACGAAGGAGTCCCGGAACATCGCGTCGACCTCGATCCGCGCATCCTCCAGGTGAGCGTCGACCCGGCGACGGCGGGACATCCCGAACAGCGGCAGCGCACCCAAGGTGTGCCAGCCGGTGGGGTCATCGGCGGCGACGAGGTCGGGGGCGCGCGGGGTGACCGGGGGTGGGGGGGTGCCGGTGTCGGCCATGATCCGAGCAGCTCGCGAGTCGACCGCCCAACCGGCGCAGACGTCGAGCCGCCGGCCCGGCTGGGGCACCGGCTCCCCCGCGGCCGCGAGCGCCCGGCGTCGAGTGAACCCGCCGACGACCATGCCGCCCGGCAGATCGTCGAGGAGCAGGTGCAGCGCCGATCCGGATTCGACGTCATCGTGCAACTCGCGCCACAGCCCGGTGCGCCAGCCGACGAGTGCCTGCCGTCCGATCAACCGAGGGGCGGCCGATCGCTCCGGGAAGCAGCGCAGCCGCGTGACGACCCCGTCCTCGACGGTGAGCGAGAGCAGCGCCCGGTCGATGACGGTCGCCGCCCCGGTGGCGTCGGTGAACAGGTCCCGGGCCCGGCCGGACACCTGCAACGGGCCATCCGGGCCCTGGGGACGGGTGAGGTCGAGGCTCGTCGTGCGACGAACCCCGCCCTTGCGGCGCGGCGGAGTGCCGGACAGCGGCCCAGGCAGGCCGTTGTGCTCTCGCGTGTCGCTCGCCATGCCCGCAGACTAGGTCACCGCGGGTCCAGAGACTCGATTTGGATACCCCTGGGGGTATCTGCCACACTGAGCGCCACACTGACGAAGGAGGCTTGACGATGTGCAGTCCGGCTCGCTGCTCCACCTGCGGCAAGGTCACCTGGCGGGGGTGCGGCATGCACGTCGACGCCGTCATGGCCCAGTTC
>CAZNLX010000240.1:0-2921 GCA_964573925.1 uncultured Intrasporangiaceae bacterium | reverse complement strand
AGCCCTTGATGATGCCCGGCTGCGGGAAGATGGCGATGTTGGGCAGGTCGCCGCCTTGGACCCGGGTCTGGATCAGCTTGTCGAACTGGTCGCTCGAGTTGTACTTGATCGTGATGCCTTCCTTCTCAGCGAAGGCCTTGAGCGACTCCCGGAAACCCTTGTCCTGGTCTCCACCGAAGGCGTACATGATCTCGACGGTCCCGCCCGCGGCGGCCCCCGTCGCGCCGCCGCCGGCTGCCGGGGCGGTGCTGCCACTCCCTAGGCATCCCGAGGTCAGCAGCGCAACCGCGGCCGCTCCCGTCGCTGCCTTGACGAAGGTACTCCTGCGCATACTTCTGACTCCCTTGGTCTACATGCGGGAAGGAGTGGGTTCCTGCCGGGTCTCGTGTCCCGACGGGGAGGTCTCCCACGCGTCTGTGGAGGTCACGGGCTGCCGCAAACGAGCCGTTCCGTGAACCGGATGTAAACGCTCTGGCAGTTGGCCACCAGGGCGGCCCGCGAGTTTGAGGGCACCTCAAACTCTGCCGTGTAAACGCTTTCCCGTCAAGAGGTTCTGGAAGCGTTTTTACCGTCCTGTGATCCACCGGTACCGCCGGATCGGGACGCCGGATGGGTGTCGCCGGGCCGGGACGTTAGGTCGGGACGCCGGGCCGGGACGCCGGGTCGGGACGTCGGGTCGGGACGTCGGGTCGGGACGCCCGATCAGCTGGTGCCTCGGCGCCGACCCGGCGGGATGGCCGCGGCGGTCCGTCAGTCGAGCCCGGCTGGTCCGGCAATGGCGCCGACGACCGCGGTCCACGAGGAGCCGGAACCGTCTCGGCGTCCGGTCGGCTCGGGAAGGTCGACCGGACCTCCGTTGGCTGCGGCCGCCCTGGCCGGGACAGGTCCGGCCCACGCGAGCACGAGGGTGTCCTCACCCTTGAGGAAGCGGTGACAGCGCACCCCACCGGTGCCACGTCCCTTGGCCGGGTACTCGGCATACGGGGTTGCCTTGACGGCCCCCGCCTGTGTGCCGGGCAAGGCCGCCGAGGTGCCGCTGGCGGTCACGACCATGGCTTCGCGAAGGGGGTCGACGACGCCGAAGAAGACAGCTCGGGCATTGTCGGACAGTCGAATTCCGGCCATCCCGCCGGCCGCACGGCCCTGGGGCCGGACGCTGCCGGCCGGAAAGCGCAACAGTTGCGCATCGGAGGTGAGGAACACCAGATCGAGATCGTCCCGGGGGGTCGACGCCGCTCCGACCACTTCATCGCCGTCCTTGAGCGCGATCACCTCCCACGATGGCTTGGCCGGGTGGTCGGTCACGACCCGCTTGACGACGCCCGCCGCGGTGCCCAGGGCCAGCACCGGCGCCTCGGGGTCGAGGGAGGCCAGGGTGATCGGCTGCTCGCCGCGGACGAGCTCGACGTATGCCGCCAGCGGCGCGCCGCCGGACAAGTGTGGTGCCTCCGCAGTCGGCGGGAGGGTGGGCAGCTCCAGCACCGACAGCCGGATCATCCGGCCGTGACTGGTAACCAGCCCGACCTCTCCGCGGGCGGTCGAGCGGACGGCGCCGATGACGACGTCGTGGCGGGCCCGGCTCCCGCCGGTGGGCAGCGGGTCGGCCGAGGAGGTGCGGGCCAACAGTCCAGTGGAGGACAGCAGCACCCAACACGGGTCGTCGGCGATCTCGAGGACGGCGGGCTGCCCGCGAGTCGGTGCCGCCGGAACCACGCCCCCGACGGCTCCGGCGGACTCCAACAACACGGTCCGCCGGGGCGTCGCGTGTGCCTGGGCGACCTCGGCCAGTTCGTCGGAGACGGTGCGTCGCAGCAGCCCTTCGTCGGCGAGGATGGCCCGCAGGGTCGCGATCTCCTCACGCAACTGGGCCTGCTCGCGCTCCAGTTCGAGCCGGGAGAACTTCGTCAGCCGCCGCAGCTGCAGCTCGAGGATGTAGTTCGCCTGGGCCTCCGACAGGTCGAAGACGCTGATGAGCCGGGCGCGCGCCGTCGCCGTGTCATCGGAGGACCGGACGACCTGGATGACCTCGTCGATGTCGAGGATGGCGATGATGAGTCCGTCGACGAGGTGCAACCGCTCCTCGCGCCGGGCCAACCGGTGCGCAGTGCGGCGGCGCACCACGGCGATCCGGAAGTCGACGAAGACCGTGAGCAACTCCCGAAGGCCCAACGTGCGCGGCTGCCCGTCGACGAGGGCGACGTTGTTGATCCCGAAGGAGTCCTCCATCGGGGTCAACCGGTAGAGCTCTTCGAGCACCGCCTCAGGGACGAACCCGGTCTTCACCTCGATGACCAGGTGCAGCCCGTGCTTGCGGTCGGTGAGGTCCTTGACGTCGCTGATGCCCTGGAGCTTCTTCGCCTGGACGAGGTCGCGGATCTTCTCGATGACCTTCTCCGGCCCCACGAGGTAGGGCAACTCGGTGACGACGATGCCGCGCCGCCGGGGCGTGAGGTTCTCGATCCGCGCGGTGGCCCGGGTGCGGAAACTCCCGCGGCCGCCGGCATACGCCTCCCGTATGCCGTCGAGCCCGACGATCCGGCCGCCGCCGGGCAGGTCCGGGCCGGGGACGAACCGCATGAGGTCCTCGAGACCGGCCTCCGGGTTGTCGATGAGATGCCGGGCGGCGCCGATGACCTCGCCGAGGTTGTGCGGCGGCATACTCGTGGCCATCCCGACGGCGATGCCGCTGGCCCCGTTGACGAGCAGGTTCGGGAAGGCCGCCGGCAGCACCTCCGGCTGGGTGTGCGTGTCGTCGTAGTTCGGGACGAAGTCGACGGTGTCCTCGTCCAACCCATTGACCATGAGCATCGCCCCGGGCGCCATGCGCGCCTCGGTGTAGCGCGAGGCGGCCGGGCCGTCGTCGAGGGAGCCGAAGTTGCCGTGCCCGTCGACCAGGGGCAGGCGCATCGAGAACGGCTGGG
>CAZNLX010000239.1:0-2932 GCA_964573925.1 uncultured Intrasporangiaceae bacterium | reverse complement strand
ACCGAGATCTACACAAGCTCACACACTCTTTCCCTACACGGCGCTCTTCCGATCTGACGCCCACGGGCGCCTTCGAGCCCCTCTTCGTCCTGCTCGACCGGTGGGTCGGGGCACCCCGGCGACCCGAGCGGGTCGAGGCGATGGCGTTGCTGGTCGACCGCTACGTCCGGGGCCACGGCCCGGTGACCGAGCGGGACGTCGCCGGATGGTGCGACCAGAATCTCGGCTTCGTCAGGGACGCCGTCTCGGCAACCGAGGGCCGGGTGGTCCGGGAGGACATCGCCGGGACCACCCACCTGGTCCATCGGGACGCCCCACCGGTCCCCAGCGTGGTCGGCCCGGTCCTGCTCCTGCCGGGATTCGACGAGTGGCTGCTGGGCTACAAGGACCGGGGCGCCCAACTGACCAGGGACCAGGAGCGGGTCGTCGTCCCAGGGGGCAATGGGGTGTTCCGCGGGACCCTCGTGGCGGGCTCGCTCGTCGTGGGGACCTGGCGGCGCATCACCTCGCCGCGGTCGATGACGATCGAGGTGACTCCCTTCGGCCCCGTGTCCACCCGGGTCCGTCGCGGGGCGGACGACGCTGCCGCCACCTACGGGGATTTCTGGGGCCGATCGGCGCGGGTGGTCTGGTCGTGAAACCCTCCCGCCCAGCCGGCCCCCGTAAGCCACACTGGCCGATCATGACGCCCAGGCCCACTGCGACCCACCGACGTGCGGCCGAGGTGGACGCGCATCGCCCGCCGACCGGGCGGTAGCGCGATGGCGCGAGGCGGCATACCTCCCTCGCCGCTGCCGCAGCGGCACGGGGTCGACGCGGTCCGCTTGCGGATGCCCCAGGGCGGTCCGTGGGTGTTGCTGCGCGACCATCTGGTCGATCGGATTCCGCTACCGCCCGGCCAGATCGAGGCCATGCTCGCGGCCGGGGAGTTCGTCGGCCCGGACGGTATGCCGGTCGCCCCCGACGCCCCGTTCGTCCCGCGCTCGGTCGTCTGGGTGCACCGCGAGCTTCCCGACGAGGTCGTCGTGCCGTTCCCGGTGCGAGTGCTGCACCGGGACGAGCGGATCGTCGCCGTCGACAAGCCCCCGTTCCTGGCGACCATGCCCCGTGGCGAGCACGTCCGCCAGAGCGTGCTGGCCCGGGTGCGGGTCGACCTCGGGCTGCCCCGGCTGGCCCCGGCGCACCGCCTCGACCGGCCTACCTCGGGTGTCCTCGTCCTGACGACCGAGCAACGCTGGCGGGGGGCCTATCAACGGATCTTCGCCACCGGCGCCGCGGTCAAGGACTACCTCGCCTGCGCCCCATTGCCGACCGGCGCGCTGCCTGAGGTCGTCGAGGTGCACCTGGACAAGCCGCACGGTCAACTCCAGGCGGTCGTGTCTCCCGAACGAATCCCCAACAGCCGCACTGAGGTTCGTCTCGTCGACCGAGACGAGGCGGCCGGGCTGGGGCTCTATCACCTGCGCCCGAGCACCGGCCGCACACACCAGCTGCGGGCCCACCTGGCCTTCCTCGGGATCCCGATCTGCGGTGATCCGCTCTATCCGGACCTCCTCGAGGTCGCCCCGGACGACTTCAGCCGGCCGTTGGGTCTGGTCGCCGCCCGGCTGGCCTTCCGGGACCCCGTGGATGGACAGGCGCGGGTCTTCGTCTCGCCGCGGGTGCCAGAACCGTGGTCCGGGCCGGTCACTCTGCCGGTTCTGGCGGCCCTTCCGCAGGGTGGTTGACCGATCAACAGCCGCATCTCTTTCGTCTCGACGCCCAAGATGAGCAACAATGCTCCGCGGGGGACGAACCAGCGGATCCAGGTGCGTGCTGCGCACCTGTGCTCGGGTCTGGTCGAGGGGCTTCTTCGCCGTGCACCGCGGGCCGTCGTGGGGAGACGACGTGTCGGCGGATGCGGTGGAGGGGAAAGACCGCGGCGGGTGCGCGTGGCGACACGGCATACCCGCCGCGGTTCCCTTTCCCGGGCGAGGGGGGCGGGCAGACCTCACTAGAGTGGCCAGGTGCGTCCGCCCCGAGCCCCTCGCGAGCCGGCCCGCCGGACCGTGCACGGGCGCACCAGCGTCGACGACTTTGCGTGGATGGCCGATCGCGACGACCCTCGGCTGCGGGCCTACCTCGAAGCCGAGAACGCGTATGCCGCGCACCGCACCGCCGCCCTCGATCCGTTGGTCGAGGTGGTCGTCGGCGAGATCACGTCCCGCACCGTCGAGACCGACCTGAGCGTGCCGGTCCGGCACGGCGGCTGGTGGTACTACTCACGGACCGTGGAGGGCAGCGAGTACCCGGTCCACGCGCGGGTCGCCACGGCGGATTCCCCAGCCCGCCCGGTCCTCGACGGGGACGCTCCACCGGCTCACGAGCAGGTCCTGCTCGACGAGAATGTCGAGGCGGGGGAGTCCGACTTCTTCGCCCTGGGCACCAGTGAGGTCAGCCCGGACGGGCGGCTACTGGCCTGGTCGGCCGACCGGGCCGGTGACGAGCGTTACGACCTCGTCGTGCGGGAGATCGCCTCGGGTGCGCTGCTTGGCGATTCGGTGTGCGGGATCGCTGAGGGCCTGGCCTGGTCGCTGGACGGGCGGCACGTCTTCTACTGCCGCCTCGACGACGCCTGGCGACCGCACGAGATCTGGCGGCACACTCTCGGCACCGATCCAGCCGAGGACCACCTCGTCCTCGCCGAACCCGACGAGCGCTTCTTCCTCGGCATCGGCAGCTCGGCCGACGATCGATGGGTCGTCGTCTCGGCCGGGTCCAAGGCGACCTCGCAGGTGTGGTTGCTCGATGCCGCCGAACCGCTGGGCGAACCGCGCGCCGTCCTGCCGCGCCGCGAGGGTGTCCTCTACGACGTCGAGCCCCTGACCGACGGGTTGCTCGTCGTGCACAACGCCGGGCGCGACAACTTCCAGGTCGGCTGGCTGCCGAACCC
>CAZNLX010000238.1:0-2991 GCA_964573925.1 uncultured Intrasporangiaceae bacterium | reverse complement strand
AGACCGCAGGCCAGGTCCCCGGGGCGATCCGCACCATCGCCATCGTCGGTGCCGGGGCGATGGGGGCGATGTATGCCGTCCACCTCGCCGACGCCGGCTTCGAGGTCTCCTTCGTCGCCACCGGAGCCCGGGCCGAGCACCTGCGCCGGGACGGCATCCGGGTCAACGGCGTGACCAGGTCCATCCCGGTGATCGAGCCGCACCACCGGGAGCCGGACCTCGCGGCACCGTGCCGCCCGGTCGACCTGCTCGTCGTCGCCGTCAAGGCCGACCAGTTGGCCGAGTCGATCGACCTGGTAGCCCCGCTCGTCGACGCGGACACGACGATCCTCTCGGTGCTCAACGGCCTGGACAGCGAGGAGGCCTTGGCCGCTCGGTTCGATCCCGAGCAGGTGGTGCTCACCATGGCGGCCGGGATGGAGACGCAGCGCGTCGACGGCGAGGTGCGCTTCCGCCGAGTCGGCCGGTTCAGCATCGGCGTCGACCCAAGGCTGCCCGCCGAGGCGCAGGGCCGCCAGCAGCGACGGGTCGAGGCGCTCGGTGCGGTCTTCGACCGGGCTGGACTCGCCTGGCAGGTCCCTTCCGACATCCGGCATGCGCTGTGGTGGAAGTTCATGGTCAACGTCGGAGTCAACCTGGCCTCGGCCGTCTTGCGGGCGCCCTACGGGGCCTTCAAGGTTGCGGGGCCGGCCCGTGACTTGAGTCGGGCGCTCATGCTCGAGGTCATCGCGGTCGGCCGCCCCGAGGGTGTCACCCTCACCGATGACGATCTTGCTCGATGGGACGGCATTCTGGCCGGTCAACCTGACGATGGCTGGACCTCGACCCTTCAGGACGTCCACGCGGGCCGGCCCACGGAGGTCGAGATCTTCGCGGGCCGGGTCGTGGCGCTAGGTGCCCAGCACGGCATACCGACGCCTGCCAACCAGGTCGTCCTGTGGATCCTGCGCCATCACGCCGATCAGGTCCGCGCGTGACCGGCCCGTCGGCGGCGGGCGACCCCACGACGGACCACGTGGGCGTCGGGCCGTACGTCGGTCCGCCTCCTTCCGGGGATCACTGGGATCCGGTATTGCTCGCCGACGGGGACCGGCGCAATGTCGTCGATCGCTATCGCTACTGGCGGCATGAGGCGATCGTCGCCGACCTCGACACCCGCCGGCACCCGTTCCACGTCGCGGTCGAGAACTGGGGTCACGACTTCAACATCGGGTCGGTGATCCGCACCGCGAATGCCTTCAACGCCAAGGCTTTTCACATCGTCGGACGACGCCGATGGAACCGGCGCGGGGCCATGGTCACCGACCGCTACCAGCACGAGCACCACCACCCCGATGCTGCTGCCCTCGCGAGGTGGGCGGGCGGCATACCCCTGGTCGGGATCGACAACGTGCCCGGGTCGGTCGGGCTGGAGACCTACGAGTTGCCGCGCGAGTGCGTCCTGGTGTTCGGGCAGGAAGGTCCGGGTCTCACCCCCGAGATGCAGCAGGTATGCCGTGTGGTCCTGCACATCGAGCAGTTCGGCTCGACGCGCTCGATCAATGCAGGCGCCGCGGCCGCCGTCGCGATGCACGCGTGGGTGCGTCGGCACGTCTTCGGTCAATCGCCGGGCTAGCCGGAGCGTCCTCACCCTCGGACGATCAGGCTTGCGCCCACGGGGGTGGGAAGCAACCGTGGGCGACCGCGTGCCGCAGTTCCCGCATCCGATCCCTGGCCCGGTCCACGGCGATCGCCGGGGGTGAACCGACGCTGCGCAGGTAGTAGCGCTCGTACCACCGGGGCAGGCCGTCCCTGGGGTGCACCGACCGGGTCGCCTCGAGCCGGCCCCGGGCGTAGTCGTGAGCATCCAAGACACTGGGTTTCACCCCCTGACGCGGACCGGTCCGCACCATCCGGGCGAGAACGGCGGAGATCTCGGTCCGCCCCGTCGGATCGTGGTGCCGTGCCGTCGCGGCACCGAACGCCAGCCGGTCGGCGACCAGATCGGCAGGATCCGCGTCGCCCGGGCCCGTGGCGGCGCCCAGGGTGGCGACGACCCACTCGTCGGTATGGTCCACCGGGATCGGCCCGCGGACGAGCTCGGCCCGCACATCCTTGACGACGCTTTGTACCACCGTCGTGACGAACTGTTCGGTGGCCCGGTCGGCGTCGAGGGTCCGCGAGTCGACGAGCTTCCGGGCCGCTCGAGCCAACACCTCATCGGCCCAGGTGGGACCCAGGCCCTCGCGGGCGATCAACCTCAGCCAGGGCTCGGGCCGGGACAGCAGCAACCGGGACACCGTGTCCAGCGCGGCCCGCCGCTCGGCCTCGTCCACGGCTCGTCGGTCCGGCAGCGCGGACCAGATCTGCTCCACCGTCAGCCGTTGGAGTTCCCTGGGCAACTCGTCCAGTCGGGTCAGCGGCACGACGCGGTCCGCGACGAGGTTGAGGGCGGCGACCCGCACCGCGGACTGCCAGAGAGCCCGGCAACGGTCCCGGTCCTCCTTCGTCAGCATCGGGCCGTGCCGCAGCGTGAAGGCCTGCCGGGCAGCAGCCGTGGTCCGCTCCCGATGTCGGTATGCCGCAACGGCGATCGGCACGCTCCACGCAAGCACCTGTCTGGTTGGCTCGATCTGGGCCGGGGCAAGGGTGGCCGACTCCTCGGCGACGGCAAGGCCGATCAGGAACGGCTCGTCGACGCCGAGGAGTTCGACGAGTTGGGCGGTTGCGGGCCGACTGAGGTGTTGCTGGCGTCGAACCGCCGGGAGCAACCCCTTGAAACACGACCGGGTGCCGTCCTGCACGGTCGAGTTGGCCTCAGGGCACCACGCGACGAGCGCCTCCTGCACCAACAAGGACCGGGTGACCGCGCCGCCCGGAACCCCCTGCTCCGTGGGCATGTCCGCACGCGGGGTGAGCCGCTGCCACTGCGGCTATCGACCGTGGTGACCGCCGTGGTCCGGGCAGACCAGCCCGGTGCTGCGGCACTCCTCGCAGGTCAACATGCCGAGC
>CAZNLX010000237.1:0-2994 GCA_964573925.1 uncultured Intrasporangiaceae bacterium | reverse complement strand
ATGAGTTCGCCCTCGTCCCCCACCGCACGCAGCAACGACATCGACAACGCACCCGAACCGACGCCGGCCTCGACGACCCGGGCCCCGGGGTGGATGTCCCCCATCGCGATGATCTGTCCGGAGTCCTTTGGGTAGATGACCGCAGCGCCGCGGGGCATCGACATGACGTAGTCGGCCAGCAGCGGGCGCAACGCGAGGTACTCCACACCGGCCGAGTTCGCGACGACACTGCCCTCCGGTGCCCCGATGAGGTCGTCGTGGGCCAACCGGCCCTGATGGGTGTGGAACTCTCGCCCCACTTCCAGGGTGATGGTGTGCAGTCGTCCCTTGGCGTCGGTCAGTTGCACCCGGTCGCCGACGACGAACGCCCCCCGTCGCGCCTGGGTCCCTGGTCTCGCCTCACCGGTCATGGCGGCTGAGTCTAGGACGCCGTCAGGGCCGCCTCGAGATCGGTCATCGACACCGAACCGGCCGGTCGGCCGGTGAGGTCGACGACGAGGACTTCCCCCTTGACGTTCTCCCCCTCGTGGTGGCCGGCCAAGGCGGCGACGACCGCGGCGGCGTCGTCGGTCATGTCGGCGGCCACGATCCACCCGGCCGGCGGACGCACCAGGACGGCGGTCGCCGGGACCTCGGCGAGCCGATCCACCGGCACCGACTGCAGCGCAGCCAAGTCGAGGAAACCCACCGGCACACCCGACGGGTCGACCAGGACGGCGTGACGGGCGCCGTCAACCCGCGCGAAGGTGGCCAGCGCGGTGCCGGCGCTGGCGTGCCCCGGGACGACCGCGACCGGCCGCACCACCTGGCCCACCCGCACCCGAGCCACCGCGCGACGGGCCGAGCCGGCGCGGATCGCCTGGGTGGCCCCTTGCCAGAGGAAGGCCCCGATCAGCCCGACCCACACCATGGTGACGATGGACGGGCGCGATCCGGTCAGCACCGGCTCGACGAGCAGATAGAGCACCGCTGCGATCGTGACGATTCGCCCTAGCCAGCCGGCCACGATCATCGCCAGCCACCGATCGCCGGTGATCTTCCAGACCAGTGCCTCAACGACGAAGCCGCCGTCCAGCGGCAGTCCGGGCAGGAGGTTGAACACGGCAACGAAGACATTGGAGAAGGCCAGCGCCCAGGCGAGCAGATCCAGCACCGGGGGCAGCCCGGCCTGCAGGAGTAGCCACCCCAATCCGGCGAGCAGCAGGTTCCCGGCCGGACCCGCCACCGCGATGAGTGCGGCGGTTCCCGGGCGGCGCTGCTGGGTGCCGAAGACGGTGTGCCCGCCCCACAGGTTGGCCACGATTCGGTCCACCCGGGCGCCGGTGGCTCGGGCCGCCACGGCATGGCCGGCTTCGTGCACGAGGACCGACCCGAGCAACAACACCGCGTATGCCGCCGCGACGGCATACGCCCCGCCGCCGGGCAGCACGTCGGCCAGTTGCGGGCCGAAGGTGACCACGACGACGACGCCGATGACCGGCCAGGACCGCCCGAGGTAGACCGGCACTCCCCCGACCCGACCGAGCATCCATCCGTGGGCCTGGTCGGTGCCGGTGCTCATGAGCCCGACCCTACGTCACCGTCCGCCGGCGACCCACGCGGCACGGGCGAGGAAGGAAGCGCGGCATACTGGGTCGACCTTCCCCAGCCACCCGCCGAGGACCCCCGTGACCCACCTGCCCGCGCCTGACGAGCGCTCCGCGACCGCCGCGGAGCATCCCGGGCGAGCCGAGCGACCGGACGCGACGGCGCAGCTCACCACCGCCCTGGCCGGCCGCGTCCTGGTCCTCGACGGCGCGATGGGCACCCTCATCCAGCGTCATCAGCTCACCGAGGCGGACTACCGCGGCGAACGGTTCGCCGACTGGGCCCAGGACCTCAAGGGCAACAACGACCTGTTGTCGATCACCCGCCCGGAGATCATCGCGGGCATCCACCGGACCTATCTGCGCTCCGGCAGCGACATCGTTGAGACCAACACCTTCAACGCCAACCGGATCTCGCTCGCCGACTACGGGATGTCGGCGCTGGCCTACGAGCTCAACGTCGCTGCGGCAGGACTGGCCCGGCGCGAGGCGGACGAGGCCACCGCCCGGACCCCCGAGCACCCCCGATGGGTGGCCGGCGCGATCGGCCCGACCAACCGGACCGCGTCGATCTCACCGGACGTCAACGACCCCGGCGCCCGCAATGTCACCTTCGACGAACTCGTCGAGGCCTACCTCGAGCAGGCCCGGGGCCTGGTCGACGGGGGCGCCGACATCCTGCTCATCGAGACGATCTTCGACACGCTCAACGCCAAGGCCGCCATCTTCGCCCTGGAGACCCTCTTCGAGGAGCGGGACCGACGCTGGCCGGTCATCATCTCGGGAACGATCACCGACGCCTCCGGACGGACCCTGTCCGGCCAGGTGACCGAGGCGTTCTGGAACTCGGTCCGGCATGCCCGGCCGCTGGCCATCGGGCTCAACTGCGCCCTCGGCGCGGACGAGATGCGCCCCTATGTCGCGGAGCTGTCCCGGATCGCCGACACCTTCGTCTCCTGCTACCCGAACGCCGGGCTGCCCAACGCCTTCGGTGAGTACGACGAGACCCCCGCAGCGATGGCCGAGGTGGTCGGCGAGTTCGCCCGGGCCGGGCTGGTCAACGTCGTCGGCGGCTGCTGCGGGACGACTCCCGAGCACGTCGAGGCGCTGGTCGCCGCGGTCGCCGGTATGCCGCCTCGCCCGGTCCCCGACGTACCGCGGGCTACCCGGCTGGCCGGGCTCGAACCGTTGACCATCGATGCCCAGTCCCTCTTCGTCAACGTCGGCGAACGCACCAACATCACCGGCTCGGCACGCTTCCGCAAGCTCATCCAGACCGGCGACTACGGGGCCGCGCTCACGGTGGCCCGGCAACAGGTCGAGGCCGGTGCCCAGATCATCGACGTCAACATGGACGAGGGCATGATCGACGGCGTTGCCGCGATGGACCGCTTCCTCAAGCTCATCG
>CAZNLX010000236.1:0-2995 GCA_964573925.1 uncultured Intrasporangiaceae bacterium | reverse complement strand
GTGCTCTTCCGCTCGCTGTTGGCCACCCCTGCCGACCGGATCCGCACCGTCGACGTCACCGCCCCGATGTGGCACCGGGCCCTCGGCCTGGCCCGGGTGCAGATCGGCACGGCGAGCAGCGGTCCCGCAGCCCCACCGATCGTCCTGGACGCCCTTGCCGCACCGGTCGCCGAACAGCTTCGCGGTGAACTGCTGCACCGGCGGACCGCTGCGACTGCGCTCGGTCGGGAGGAGGTGGCGGCCGGGATGTCGGGTGCGGGCGGCCCAGAGGCGAGCGACGGACCCGGGTCGTCCCGGGCCGCGGCCGGCGCGAGGGGTGCGACGGTCGATCCGGACGATTCCCGACCCGCCATCGCGGACCTGCTGACGTTGTCGCCGTCCTGGGTGCGCTTCGCGCCGTTCACCACGAGCGGCCTGGTGTCGGCGTTGGCGATCTGGGGCTTCTCGGCGCAGTTCCTCGAGGACCTTGCCCCGTCAGCCGTCGAGACCTTCGATGCCGTCGCCGCCCTGGGGGTCGGGTTGGGATTGGCCGTGGCGCTCGTCTCAGCCGCCGTCGTCATGAGCCTGTTGGCGGTGACGGCATACGTGCTGTCCTTCTGGGACTACGAGCTGACCCGGCACGCGGGCGGGACCCTCCAGGTCCGCCGGGGACTGCTCACCGTCCGGGCGACGAGCCTCGAGGAGGCTCGGCTGCGCGGCGTCGAGGTCGGGGAGCCGCTCGGCCTGCGGATCGCGGGCGCGTCACGGCTGTTCGCGGTGACCACCGGGCTGGGCCGGATGGGGCAGCAGGACAGCTCGTGGCTCACCCCGCCCGCCCCCGCGGCGGTGGTCGCGGCCACCGCGGTTGCCGTCATCGGGGACGCCGAGGCGATCACCGGGTCGCTGCGCCCGCACGGCCCTGCGGCCAGGCGCCGGCGCTACCTGCGTGCCCTCGTGCCGTCGGCCGTGCTGGCGGCTGCGGTCGTCGGACTCGAACGGTGGCTCGATCTTCCCGTCGGGTTCGTCGTCCTCGGTGTCCTGCCCCTGCTCGCCGCCCCGTGGCTGGCGCGGGACCGGTATGCCGCCCTCGGCCACCTGCTCACCGACCGGCATGTGGTCACCCGGTCGGGCAGCCTCACTCGGCGCCGGGACGTCGTGGACCGCCGTGGGGTGATCGGCGTGGTCGTCAAGGAGAGTTGGTTCCAGCGGCGTGCCGGCCTGGCCACCCTGACCGTGACCACGGCCGCGGGACATCAGGGCTACCTCGTCGTCGATGTGCCGCTCGTCCGGGCCGAGGAGTTGGTCGGTCTGCTGTTGCCGGGCGCCGCGTCAGGCTTTGCCGGGCAACAGGGCCAGGCGTAGCGCCGGAACAGGGTGCCGCGACGCGGAGGTCGCGTTCGACAGCGGGCGCGAGCGACCGGCTGCGGGCGGTCCTCACCGGCGCGGTTCAGCGTCCGGTCAGCCGCCGAGGAGGTCGGCCAGTTCGGCGGCGCGGGCCGACCAGGACAGTCGGTTCAGCAGGTCGGCGCGCGCCGCGCCGCGCAGCATCGGTGGCGGCGCGGCATCCCCGAGGACCCGTCCGAGGGTGTCCACCCAGACGCCGGGGTTGTCGGACACCGTCGTGCCCGGGTTCGCCTGCGGCGCACCGTCGACGGTCGCCAGGACCGGTATGCCGGTCGCGAGCGCCTCGCCGTACTTCACCGGTGCGCCGATCCCGTCACGCACCGGCACCCCGACGATCCAGGCGCTGGCCAAGAAGCCGGGCAGGTCCTCCACGCGGCCGCGGTCCAGCACGCCCGGCCGGCCGGCGACGATCGCCTCGGCCCCGGTGCCGGCGACGTGCGCGGTGGCCCCGGTGGCGGCATACACCTCCGGCCAGACCTGGGTGACGAACCAGCGCAGGCCCAACGCGTTGGGACGCCATCCCCAGGAACCGAAGAGCCGGATCGACGGTTCGGGTGCCGGGGACGGATCCGTCGGCCACTCTCGGGGATCGACGCCGTGCGGCACGCAGTGCACCGGGATCCGGTCGGTCCGGCCGAATCGGCTCACTTCGACCTCGGAGCCCACGATGACGAGGTCGGCCCGGGTGGCGATGTCGTCCTCGACCGCGGCCCAAGGCTTGGCAGGGTCGACCGGCCCCTGCCCGGATCCGTCGGCGGCGTCCCCGGCCGTGCGGTGGCCGTAGACGTTGTGCACGTCGACGGCCGTGCGGGGCCTCGGGCCGGCCAACGCCCGGGCGAAGGTGCGCCAGCTCTCGGTGTGGGAGACCACCAGGACATCGGCCGGTGCGAGCGCCGACTGGACCTGCCGGCGAAAGAGAGGGTGCGGGATGCGGCCGGCCACGCTCGGGTTCACCCGGGTGACCTTCGCGATCCGGGCGATCTCGTCGTGCCGCTGTGGCCCGGCCAGGGTGCACACCTCGACCCGATGGCCGAGGCGCGCGAGCCCTTCGACGAGGAAGAACTGCCGACGCTGGCCGCCCTGGCCGCACCGGTCGGGGGTCTCGTTGCTCACCCAGAGGACCCTCACGGGCGTTCCGCCCCGGTCCGAGTGAGCAGCACCAGCCCGCGGCTGGTGACTCCGCGCAGCCGGGCCGGGACGGCGCCCACCAGGGCATCCCCGTCGGGGCGGGTCAGACCGCGCCCGCTCCAGCGCAGGCAGCCCAGGAAGACCGCTGCGGACAGGACCGCGGCGGCGAGGATCCCCGGCAGGCCCGATCCGACGCGCACACCCAGCGCCAAGCCAGCGACCGAGGCGGCCGCACCGAGCGCCAACGGGGTGAGTTCCCGGATCATCTGCCGCGGTGCCAGCGGGAAGCTGGAACGCTCGGCGAGCAGGAAGTAGGCCAGCCGGGTCACCCCGACGCTCGCCTTGGCCAGCGCCGCCCCCCAGGCACCCAACGGCCCGACGAGGGCGGCGGCGACGGCGACATTGGCCACCACCGTGCCGACGTTGAGGGTCAGGATGCTCCCGCCGCGCAGCCGGGCCTGGAGGAAGGCCTGCATGGGGAACG
>CAZNLX010000235.1:0-3011 GCA_964573925.1 uncultured Intrasporangiaceae bacterium | reverse complement strand
GTACACCGACCTCGTCGACCAGTGGCGGCCGATCACCACCGCGCAACTCGGTCTTTCCGCCTTGCCGCCCGCGCAGGCCGAGGCCCGCCTGCGGCTGGCGCTGGCCGTCATGGTGGGGTTGGCCGTCGACTACCTCGGCACGGGCGACCGCGCCGCGCTCATCGCCGCCCAGCGGGAATGGCTACGCCTTACCCTCGGCGTCTAGGTGTGAGGCTGCTGGACCGATGGGTCCGGTCGTCACCGCTCTGGCGACCCCACGTCGCTCCCGCGTCCCCGGGGCATGGGTCGCGGGTTCGACGTTCCCCGAGTGCCCTTGGCTAGCCGGCTAGCGCGGGATGAGATTCGTCCGCCGTCACGCGCTCGGACCGGGTTGGCCGAGCAGTCCCAGGTCACCCCCGGTCTGCTCGAGCAGGGCGCGTGCGGCGGCTCGGCCGGCCTCGACGAGCAGGTCCATCTGGTGGAACTCCAGCAGACCCACGCCCAGGGTCGAGGGTTCGATGACCCACGCACCCAGGCGCTGGGCGGCCTGGCTGGCACCGCCGCTGCCGATCGTCATGATGCGCACGAGCGTCTCGCCCAAGGCCGGAACCGGCGGAGGGCCGGTGCGTCTCCGCTCGCTGCCGGTGCCGATGTGGACGGCCAGGACCGGGCCCTCGTCGCGCTGGGTCCACACATCGGTGGGCAGGTTGTCGAGGATGCCGCCATCGATGAGCAACCGGCCATCGTCCTGGGGGATGGGCGCGAAGATCGCCGGCAACCGGGACGAGGCCAGCAGGGCGTGGACGAGGTTGCCTCGGGCGTGGATCACCCGAGTACGGCTGACCAGGTCGACGCTGGCGACGCGCAGTTGACGGGGGAGACCCTCGATGACCTCGTCTGCGCCGAGGGCCTCTTGCAGCATCGCTTCGGTCCGCCGTCCGCGAGCCAGCGATGTCGTCGGCAACCGCCAGTCGGAGAACGGCTGGCGACGGACCATTCCGCCATAGGCGGTCGCCTCGAGCTCGGCCCCGTTCATCCCGACGGCGTAGGCCCCGGCGAGGATCGCCCCCATGCTCGTCCCGGCGACCCGGTCGATCTGCAGGCCGGCATCTTCGAGCTCATTGATGATGCCGATGTGCGACAAGGCACGGGCACCGCCGCCGGCGAGCACCAGACCGATCGAGCGTCCGGCCAATCGGTTCGCCAGAGGACGCAGTCCGGCCGACAGGCTGTTGACGTCGGGCACGAGGGTCAGTGCCCAGGCATCGGTGGCGGCGGCCCAGGCCGCGCGGTCCTTCGGGGTGGGTGCCGGCCCGACGAGCACCACTTCGGGCTGGCGTGACGGGCGTGGTCGGTTCGGCTCGCGGGGATCGCGGTCCGTGGGTCGCTGATCGGTCCTGCCGACGAGCACCACAGTGTCACCCTGGCGCACGACGAAGTCGTGCCAGTCGCGGTCGGTGTCGTCGGCGGCGACGAGCACCACCCGATCGTGCGCGCCCTCGGCGCGCTCCAAGCCCTCCGGGTCCACCCGGCCCGGGTCGACGACGGAGAGATACCGCGCGAGCCCGGCCCGCAGCGTCTCAGCGACTGCCTCCGTCGGTGCACCAGGGCCCAGCCCGACGACCGAGATCACCGTGGGCCGCTGCGGGGGCGGCGCACCGGCCGGACCGCCGGCGGTCCGCAGCCTTTCGGCGAGTTGGGTCATGACGGCTTTGGTGGCAGCCACATCGGTGTTCATCAGGTCGTCGAACGCCTCGCGCGGCAGTTCCACGACCGAGGCGTCCCGGCGCGCGCGGACCGTCGCCGACCGTGGCTCGCCGGTGATGAGGGCGATCTCGCCGATGACTTCACCAGGGCCGAGTTCGCGCACGACCCGCCCGTCGACCAACACCTCAAGGCGGCCTGAGCGCAGCCCGTATGCCGCTCCCGGCGGGTCCCCTTGCTCGATGAGGGCGTGTCCGGCTGGCACATGGACGACCCGCATGGCCGCTTCGAGCTGTTGGCGAGCCGCGTCCGGGAGGGCTGCCATGGCTTCGAGCCGGGCCAGTGGTCTCGGGGCGCCGTCGATGACCGGCGGTGGCGCCCACGATGCCGGGGGCTCCGGGGGACGCACCCTCGGCGGGGGATATCGCGCCGGGTCGTCCTCGGTCACCTTCCCGGAAGGGGTGAGCGCCAGGGCGACGACCGCGACTCCGACGAAGGCCACGATGGCCAGCAGCCAGCCATCGCGCAAGGCGCCCACGATGGTCGCTGCGGTCGGCTCGCCGAGGATGATGACGAGGATCGCGACGCCGAGGACCCCACCCAACTGGCGGGCGCTGGAGACGACGGCCGACGCGGTGGCATACCGGCCACCCGGCACTGACGCGAGCGCGGCACTGGCCAACAGCGGCAGAGTCAGTCCCACGCCGATGCCGCTGAGGATCTGGCCGGGCAACCACTCGCCCCAGAAGTCCGCCGTGAGCCCGACGCGCTCGTGGTACCACGCGTAGGCCGCCGCCCACACGAGGGCGCCTGGGACGACGAAGCGTCGATAGCCATGGGCATCGGCCACCGGACCCAGCCGACCGGCGACGACGGCCGCGACGACGGCACCCGGGACCAGCGCGAGGCCTGCCTGCAGGACGTCGTAGTGCCAGATGTACTGCAGCCACAGGATGTTCGTCAGCAGGTAGGAGTAGAAGCCGAAGCCCGCGATGACGGTCGCAATCGAACCCACGGTGAACGACCGCAGGCGCATCAGGGCCGGATCGAGCATGGGTGAGGGATGCCGGCGCGAGCTGGCGACGAAGAGTGCCGTGCTGATCGCTGTCGCCGCGAAGGCCCCGATCACCGCCGGGCTGCCCCAGCCCCAGTCGCCGCCCTTGACGATCCCGAGGTTGATCGCCGCCATCGCGACGGCCAAGAGCACCGCGCCCGGCAGATCGGGCAGGGTGCGGCGGCCCGGGGCGCGGCTCTCCACGAGGAGCTTGCGCGCCGAGAGGTATGCCGCCAAGCCGAAGGGCAGGTTCACCAGGAACGCCCAGCGCCAG
>CAZNLX010000234.1:0-3027 GCA_964573925.1 uncultured Intrasporangiaceae bacterium | reverse complement strand
GTAGAGGTCACCGGCCTGTCCGCCACCGGTGCCCACCTCGCCCTCGCCGGCGAGCTGGATCCGGGTGCCCGAGTCCACGCCCGCGGGCACCTTGAGGGTGAGCATGCGGCGGGTGCGCACCCGCCCCTCACCCGAGCACTCGAAGCACGGGTGGCCAATCGTCGATCCGTAGCCGTGGCAGTTCTGGCAGGGCCGGGAGGTCATCACCTGGCCGAGGAAGGAGCGCTGGACCGTCTGAACCTCCCCACGGCCGTGGCAGAGCACACAGGTGGACAGCCCCGTGCCCGGCTGGCAGCCGTCCCCATGACAGGAGCCGCAGCGGACCGCTGTCTCGATGGTCAGCTCCTCCTCGGAGCCGAAGACCGCGTCGTGCAGGTCGATCTGAATCCGCACGAGGGCATCCTGGCCGCGGTGTGCCCGCGAGCGCGGGCCCCGCGAGGTCGCCGCACCGCCGAAGAAGGCGTCCATGACGTCACTGAACGAGAAACCTTGCCCGCCGAAGCCCCCGCCGCCGCCGCCGGTCGCGAACGGGTCCACGCCCATGTCGTAGGAGCGGCGCTTGTCCGGGTCGGAGAGCACCTCGTAGGCCCGCGACACGACCTTGAACTGCTCCTCGGCATCGGTTCCGGGGTTGACGTCGGGGTGCAGTTTCCGGGCGAGGCGACGGTAGGCGCGCTTGATCTCCTCGGGAGTGGCGGAGCGTTCGACGCCGAGGTCCTGGTAGTAGTCGCTCACGATTCCTTCTCGGTGTGGTGCCGTGGATCGGGTGCCCGGTTCATGGTTCGAGCAGTTCGGAGACGTAGTGGGCGACCGCCCGCACCGTCGCCATCGCGGTGGGGTAGTCCATCCGGGTCGGGCCGAGGACACCGAGTCCCGCGACCAGCTCGGAGCCGGTCCCGTATGCCGCCGACACCATGGATGCCCCGGCCAGCCCCACGTGCTCGTGCTCGTGGCCGATGGTCACCGCCACGCCTGTCCCTTGACCCTGGCGGAGCCTGCCGAAGAGCTTGAGGAGCACGACGTGCTCCTCAAGGGCCTCGAGGACCGGGGCGATGGTCAGCGGGAAGTCGGCTCCGAAGCGGGCCAGGTTGCTCGTGCCGGCCAGCACGACCCGCTCCTCCCGTTCCTCGGTGAGGGCGTCGTCGAGGGTGCCCAGGACGAGCCGGACCAGATCCCGATCGGTCGGCGGGAAACGCTCAGGGAGCGACTGCAGGCGAGCGCTGGCGTCGGGGAAGGGCCGCCCGGCCGCCTCAGCGAGCACCTCGGAACGGATCCGGGTCACCAGCGACGCCCCGGTCTCGTCCTCGAGGGAGCGGCCGGCATCGAGGATGCGCTGTTCGATCCGGCCGGTGTTGGCGATGAGCACGACCATGAGCCGTTCGCGGGGCATGGGCACCAGTTCGATGTGCCGGACCGACGATCGGGTCAGCGACGGGTACTGCACGACGGCGACCTGGTGGGTGAGTGAGGCGAGCAGCCGCACGGTCCGGTCGACGACATCGTCGAGATCCACCGCGCCCTGAAGGAACTGCCCAATGGCAGCTCGCTCGGCGCCCGACATCGGCTTGACCGCGCTGAGCCGGTCAACGAAGAGCCGGTAACCAGCGTCGGTCGGGACCCGTCCGGCGGAGGTGTGCGGGGCGTGGATCAGCCCCTCCTCCTCGAGGATGGCCATGTCGTTGCGTACGGTCGCCGCCGATACCCCGAAGTGGTGCCGCTCGACCAGACTCTTGGAGCCCACCGGCTCGGATGTGCGCACGTAGTCCTGGACGATGGCCCGCAGCACGGCCAGTCGCCGTTCGTCGCTCATCGTCCCTCCCGATCCCGGCTATCGACCCGTTGGCACTCTCGCCCTGCGAGTGCCAAGTCTACGGCGGTCCGGCGGCGCGTCCATCCGCGGCACGCGAGCTCGCGGCATACCCTGCCGGGATGGATCGCTACGGACGCGATGTGCTCGCCGAGGCAGCCCGTATACCGCGTCGCCCGGCCGCCCCGCCGGTCCCCGCCGAGCCGGGACTGGTCGTCGAGGATGTCGAGACCGGGTGGTGCGGGGCCGTCGTGCGGGTGGAGAAGGCCGGGGGCATGCACGTGGTTCATCTCGAGGACCGGCACGGCCGTTCCAAGGGGTTTCCGCTCGGTCCGGGCTTCCTGCTCGAGGGCCGCCCCGTCGTGCTCACCCCGCCGGTGGCCGCCGATCAGGCGCGCTTGGCGGCCGCCCGAGCGGCGACGGCACGCACCGCGAGCGGCTCGGTGGCGGTGCCCGGACAGCCGGCCCGGGTGGCGATCGGCTCGCGGATCTGGGTGGAGGGCCGACACGATGCCGAGCTGGTCGAGAAGGTCTGGGGCGCCGACCTCCGGGTCGAGGGGGTGGTCGTCGAACAACTCGACGGGATCGACGACCTCGTCGCGGCCGTGGCGAGTTTCGAGCCCGGGCCGAGCCGACGCTTGGGCATCCTCGTCGACCACCTCGTGCCGGGCACGAAGGAGTCGGGGATCGCTGAGCAGGTGCGGCGGTTGCCGTCGGCCCGGGCCGGCCACGTCATCCTCCTCGGGCATCCCTACGTCGACGTCTGGCAGTCGGTCAAGCCCTCCCGGCTGGGCTGGACCCAGTGGCCACAGATCGCTCGCGGCCGGCCGTGGAAGGAAGGGATCTGCGCCGCCCTCGGCTGGGCGCACGAGACGCCCGCCGACCTGGCGGCAGCCTGGCGGCGGATCCTCGGTTCGGTGAACACCTATGCGGATCTGGAGCCAACCCTGCTCGCATCGGTCGAGGAACTCATAGACTTCGTGACCTCACCCGGCGCCTGACTCGGGGCGTCGCCAAGGGAGGTAGCCATGTCCGACCAGCCGCACGCAGATCCCACCCGCCCGGCCGACGTTCCCCCGCCGCCGCCGAACTGGGGCGCCAGCACTCCCCCACCCCCGCCGCCGGCCCCGCCGGCCAACCAGCCTCCCCCGGCCGACTACCAGCCTCCGGCGCCGGCCTACCAGCCCCCGACCGCTCCGGTCCCGCCCGCCTACCCGCCC
>CAZNLX010000233.1:0-3030 GCA_964573925.1 uncultured Intrasporangiaceae bacterium | reverse complement strand
CAGGTCCATCTCGGCCAGCAGCTCTGGCAGGACGGTGATCTCGCTGCCGGTGGCGGGCACGGCCCGCTGCCCGTGGACGACGCCATGCTGGTGGTCCACCGCGGCCAGCAGGTGGGGCATCACCGCGCCCCGGCGTGCGCCGCGCATGCTCTTGCCGTCCACGGCCAGCACCCGTCGACCGGCCAGGTCGCCCACCCGGATCGACAGCCACGCTCCCATCCGTGCGTCGAGGTCGTCGCCGTCCAACGCGGCCAACGTCCGCCGGATCGTGGACTCCGACGGCAACACCACGCCGGGGTCGATTCCCAACTGGGACAAGGCGTCTCGATCCACCTCAGCGACCCACTCACTGATCGCAAGCAGTGACCGGGCGCCAGCCAGCACCGCTGCCGTGGCCACCGTCAACACCACGGCCAGGCGATGCCGGATCCCGCGTCGAGCCCGTGGATCGGCGACCGTGGCGAACACGTCGACGAGGCTGATGCGGTTGACCAGTGAGGTGGGAGAGGATGACATGGCGGCGTGGGGCTCCCCGGCGACGACAGGCGTGTGAGAACCCCATCGTCACCACCAGCCCCACGCCCCCCACCAACAACACGCCGACCCAAACATCACGTTTACGCAGGTCACAGCCCTATCGGCAGACTTTGCCGAGGCCCTGGGTACCACACTGGTACCCGATCCTGGGCTCGACGAGGGACATGGGCGTCCTCGACACTTCACAGAGCTGGAAGATTCACGTTTGCGCCGCCGAGAAGAGGCTCGGCGCGCCAACTGCTCCTCCTCGGAGGCTTTCGACGGGACGGGTCGTCAGGCAACGACGGATTCTGGAGTGTTCTGGGAAAGTTGACATTGAGCGCACTCGGGGCAGCAGCGGGCGGAATAACGCTTGGAGCGGCGACAGGAGGCTCAAGTGTAGGGATGCAGTTCGGGGCTGGGTGCACCGGTAACGTGGTGTGGGGGGGATTGAATGGGAGCAAGGATCCCGGCATGGACTGTATCGTTGGCGGGGTCCTTGCGCTCGCCCCCTGGGCCTACGTTGGCATGCGGTCATGAGACTGAAATCGTTGGCGATGGGGAGGTATCAATGCGATTCTCGAAATTGGTGATTTTTGTGGCTACTGCCACGCCTTGGTGGCTGGTATTCAGGGCAGCGATGTCGAACACGCGACCAACCTTGGGCGACGTTGCTTGGGGAGTTACCTTTGCGGCCCTGCTCTTCGCTTTCGCCGACGCGGCCAGCAAATTGGGTTCCGGCGATGTGCGCGCATCCAGGTCGGCCTCTTTGGCCGGGAAGCACCTGGGTGTCATAGGGTTCGCTAGCCTTTCGGTACTCCTGGCTTGGTCAATAACATTCGGTGTCAATCACCCGCTTCTGGTGCCCCCGTCACTGGTCATGTGGTCGGTCTTGGCGCTGACGATGATGGTCGCGATGGCGCTACACCGAATAGTCGTGGGATGGACGAACCGCCACTAGCCCCAGGGCGTCGACTTTGCCGAGGCCCTGACCTACACCTACCCGCAAGATCCTGTGAATGGTTCGGATTTGAGCGGGCTAAACGTGTGTGCGGCGACTGTAATGGTGGCATGGGCGAGGCGGCGGCCATTCTAATGGAGGGCATGGTACGCGCTTTGGGGGGCTCAAGTAATGGCGGCGGGGCCAGCGGCCCTTCCGATCCGATCGAGTATCCCCCGCATCCGTCCCATCACCAGCCAGCTTGGGGAGACCTCAGTGCTTCTTCGATTTACGGAATAGGAACCTATGATTCGCTGCAAGGAAGGAAGCCAAAGAACCAGGGACTTCATGTGCACCATCCAATTGAGAAGCGTTTCGCAAGGCTTTTTGGCGTGCGTACTGGCGCCATGTTGTCTATCGTCTTGACATCCACCGAGCACTGCCGTTTCACGGCGGCCTGACGCAAAGCTATACCCTATGTACGAGGAGGAAACTATGAAAAGGCGCACGTGGACGTCATGAAGGTCAATTCTGCGGCTAGGGCCATCTATTCTGGGTGTCCGGCCATTTTGTCTGCGCTCGGGCTCCAGTGACCAGCACATACCGCTACTTGGCGCCTCTCCGGCCTCACGGGTATCCGGCTGGGGAGGCCAGTTGGGGACTGGACTACCTGTTCGGTAGGGGTAACTGGTGCCCCAAATGTGGCCTGCCCTCGGGGCCTCGAATTGGCTCATTGGTTCTTCAAAGAGCCGGGGTCGTCCGAGCAGGACGACTGCTCCGTAACATTTGGGTCCCATATTGGATGGACCGGATCTGCGTAGCGATGGAGAGCGCGGAAGAGATCCGATCACTTGGAGTGTCACTCAAACCTGTTTGTTGGGGGAGCGGTGCGGTAGCGCCGCAGGTAATGGAGATTATCCCGACTCCTCTAGAGATGCCGCTATTCAACCCAGAAATGGTGGCATCCTTGAGTCGAGAACAGGAAGAGGACTTTGATGGCTTGTTCAGTAATGAGGAGACGGCCCAGCGAATGCGGGAGCTCAGCCGATCTGGCCCGTGCTCGTTGTGTGGTCGATGGAAGTGGCGTGTCTCGGGATACGGGAAATTGCCTTTACGTCGAGAGGTCGTCGCACGGTTGGCGAGTGCCGACTCTCCCATTGTATGCGGCGCGGAGGCATTCGGGTACGGCGCCGAAGTAAATCATCCGACTCTATTTAGATCTGATGTGGTGAATGCTTTGCTTCGCATCGACCCTTCAGGCCTAGACGTCGCCGATATTCCTGATGAGGTGGTTTGATGACGCTCATCTGAATTTCCCCGGGCCTGCTAACTGAAATTCCCCACCCCGCGGGCTCCGCCGAGCCGGGTGGCGCGGCCGGGCGGGTGGTGGCCTCCGGCCACCGGGAAGGGCAATCCGTTCCCTCGGCGTGGACGTGCACGGCATACGACACTCGCGGCCGAGTCAGCTCGGTGACGACGCCGGCGTATGGGGCCGCGCCCGCGCGGACGGCGACGACGGTGTATGCCGTGGGTGGTGACCCGCGGGTGAGTTCGGTGTCCGACTCGTCGGGGAC
>CAZNLX010000232.1:0-3071 GCA_964573925.1 uncultured Intrasporangiaceae bacterium | reverse complement strand
GGCGGCGACCTGCCCAACATCGCCATCTTCCCGCAGCCGGGCATCATCAAGGGCTTCGCCGCTAAGGGCAAGGTCGTCGACCTCGGCACCGTCGTCGACACCGCGAAGGTCAAGGCCTCCATGGTCCCGGGCTTCCTCGACGCGGCTGCGGTCGACGGCAAGATCTACGGCATCCCGGTCTCGGCCAACGTCAAGAGCCTCTACTGGTACGACAAGGCGAACTTCGCCGCCGCCGGCCTCACTGTCCCCAAGACCCAGGCTGACCTCGACGCCCTTATCGACAAGGTCAAGGCATCCGGCAAGACCCCGCTGTGCTACGGCATGGAGTCCGGTGGCGCCACCGGATGGCCGGCCACCGACTGGATCGAGGACTACGTCCTGCAGACCGGTGGCACCGCCGTCTACGACGACTGGGTGGCCGGCAAGGTCAAGTTCTCCGACGCAGCTGTCGCTCCCGCGTTCGACATCTACGAGAAGCTGCTCATGGCAGACGCCAACGTCCTCGGCGGCGCCAAGGGCGCGGCGGCCAACGCCTTCGGCACGGCCCTCAACCCGATGTTCGCCGCGGCGAACCCGGGCTGCTTCATCGGCAAGCAGGGCAACTTCATCACCGGCGCCGACTTCTTCGGCAAGGCCGGCGTCACGGCTGCCAACATCGACACGAAGGTCGGCGTCTTCCAGACCCCGTCCGTCAAGGGTGAGACCCCCGTCCTCGGCGGCGGCGACCTGCTCGCGGTCATGAAGAACGACGCCAACACCGCCAAGATCGCCAAGTACCTCACCGAGGACGCGACCTTCGGTGCCGCTTGGGCCAAGACCGGCACGATGCTCAGCCCACACAAGGCCTTCGACGCGGCGAACTACCCGAACCAGACCATCAAGGACATCGCCAAGATCCTCGCGAACGCCTCGGTCTTCCGGTTCGACGGCTCCGACTCGATGCCGGCCAAGGTTGGCGCCGGGACGTTCTGGACCGACATGGTCAAGTGGCAGTCGGGGCAGCAAGACCGGGCCACGACATTGAAGAACATCGACGCCAGCTGGCCGGCCAGCTGATGCGCTGACGATGGGCGGGGGCCGCAGCGCAGCCCCCGCCCATCGCATGCCTGTGCGCCCGGATCGCCCGGTGCGCCCAGATCCGACCCCATCGGTGGGCCCGCCCCGCCCCGGCGTACCGCTACGAAAGGGATCCCACATGGCAGACACCACCCCCGCCGAAGAAGGCACCCGGACCTTCGGCACCTGGGTCAAACTCGTCCTGACGGTCGGCTTGGCCGCCGCCCTCGTGCTTGTCGGCGCCTCGTCGGCAGGGGCACAGGGGTGGATCAAGTTGGCCAATGCCGTCATCGCCATCGTCGGTGGCGTCCTCGGTGCGATGGCCTTGTTCTGGGTGCTCAACAAGCTCGTCGAGATGCTCCCCCCTGCCTGGGAGGAGCGCATCAAGCCCTATGTCTTCATCGGCCCGGCCCTGTCGGCCATCGGGTTGTTCCTCGTCTTTCCTGCCGTCCAGACGGTCCAGGGCTCGTTCTACAACGAAGACCTCAGCAAGCCGGTCGGCTTCGCGAACTACGTGAGCCTCTTCGGTGACAAGTCGTTCATCAGCACGATCGTCAACACGCTCATCTGGACCATCGCCGTCCCGACCCTGACAGTGGCCTTCGGCCTGCTCGTCGCGACGCTCACTGACAAGCTCAGCGAGCGCAGCGAGAAGTACGCGAAGATGTTCATCTTCCTGCCGATGGCGATTTCTCTCGTGGGCTCGGCAGGCATCTGGAAACTCGTCTACGACGCATCGCTGAACACCGACCCAGCTTCGGGAGCGCAGACGAGGATCGGCCTGTTCAACGCGATTCTCGGCCTGTTCAACATCCCACAGGTTCAGTGGCTGCAGACGTTCGAGGGCAAGCTCAACACCCTCTTCATCATCCTTGTCTTCGTGTGGACCCAGGTCGGCTACGCCATGGTGTTGTTGTCGGCCGCGATCAAGGGTGTCCCCGAGGACACTCTCGAGGCCGGCCGGATCGACGGCGCGAGCGAGCGACGGATCTTCTTCTCGATCATCATCCCGCAGATCCTCCCGACGATCGTCACCGTCTTCGTCACGGTGCTCATCGGCGCGATGAAGGTCGGTGACCTCGTCTTCGCCTTCGGCGCCAACTCCTACGACGCCGACGTCATCGGCTCCCGGTTCATCACTGAGTTGTGGACCAACGCCGATCTCGGCAAGGCATCCGCCATCGTCGTGGTCCTGCTCATCGCCGTGATCCCGATCCTCATCTACCAGATCCGCACCTTCAAACGAGAGGAGGCCATGCGATGAGCACGAGCACCATCGCGGCCAAGGCCGGCAAGGTCGGCGCCAGCGCCGCCAAGGCCGGGCCCCTCATCAAGATCATCGTCTGGGCCATGGTGGCGATCTGGACGCTGCCCACCGTCGGGTTGCTGGTCACGTCGTTCCGCCCGACGACCCAGCAGTTCAACGGGTGGTGGAATGCGCTGTCCAACCCGACGCAGTTGACGATCCAGAACTACCAGGAGGCGCTGACCACGGGGTCCAACCCCATGGGCGGGGCGTTCCTCAACTCCCTCGCCGTGAGCATCCCCGCGACGATCATCCCGATCCTCATCGCGGCCTTCGCGGCATACGCCTTCACCTTCATGGACTTCCCCGGGAAGAACTTCTTCTTCATCCTCATCGTCGGGCTGCTCGTCATCCCGAACCAGTCGGCCTTCGTGCCGCTGTTCCGCCTCTTCGGGGCGCTGGGGATCAACGGGACGTTCCTGGCCGTGTGGCTGGTCCACATCGGTTTCGGTATGCCGCTGGCGGTCTACATCCTGCGCAACTACATGGGGACCCTGCCCAGGGCCGTCATCGAGTCCGCGAAGATCGACGGCGCCAGCCACTTCACGACGTTCTGGCGGCTCATCATCCCCATGAGCTACCCGGCGTTGGCCTCGTTCGCGATCTTCCAGTTCCTCTGGGTCTGGAACGACCTGTTCGTCGCGCTCATCTTCCTGCAGGGTGAGCCGGTCATGACGGTCGCCCTCAAGGCCCTCATGGGTCAGCAGGG
>CAZNLX010000231.1:0-3084 GCA_964573925.1 uncultured Intrasporangiaceae bacterium | reverse complement strand
CGAGGCGTTCGCCCACACCGCGGCATACGACGTGGCGGTGGCCTCGTGGATGGGCAGCGGCGCCTATGCCGACACAGGGGACGGGACCGGTTTCGCGGCGTTCGCGGGGGCGACCTACGTGCGCTCGGCCGGGCTGCGCTACGGCGAGAACCCGCACCAACGGGCTGCGCTCTACCTCAGTGGTGCGCCCGGGATCGCGTCGGCCGCCCAGGTGCACGGCAAGGAGATGTCCTACAACAACTACGTCGACGCCGACGCCGCGCTGCGGGCCTGCCGTGACCACGGTGACCTGCCGACCTGTGCGGTCATCAAACACGCCAACCCGTGCGGCATCGCCGTCGGCACCCCCGCCGGGGGGATCGCCGAAGCGCACCGCCGGGCGCACGCGTGCGACCCGGTGTCGGCCTTCGGCGGGGTCATCGCGGTCAACCGGCCGGTCACCCTCGAGATGGCGCAGACGGTGAAGGACATCTTCACCGAGGTCGTCGTGGCTCCGGGCTTCGACGAGGACGCCTTGGCGGTGCTCACCGCCAAGAAGAACATCCGGCTGTTGACGGTGGACTTCGCGGCCTTGGACCAGGCTGCCGCGGCCGCCACGGCTGCGGGTGGAGCCCTCGAATCCCGGCCGGTGTCAGGCGGATTGCTCGTCCAGACGGTGGACCGGGTCGATGCCGTGGTCCGCGACGAGGCGGGGTCGGTGACCGGCGGCGACGACCCGGCATACTGGCAACTCGTCAGCGGCGACCCGGCGGACGAGGCGACCCTGGCCGACCTCGCCTTCGCTTGGCGTGCGGTGCGGGCGGTGAAGTCCAACGCCATCCTGCTGGCCCGGGACGGCGCCTCCGTCGGCATCGGGATGGGCCAGGTCAACCGGGTCGACTCCTGCCGGCTGGCCGTCGAACGGGCCGGTGCCGAGCGGGCCAGGGGGGCCGTCGCGGCGTCGGATGCCTTCTTCCCGTTCGCCGATGGCCCGGGGATTCTCATCGAGGCGGGGGTGCGCGCGATCGTCCAGCCGGGCGGCTCGATGCGGGACGCCGAGACGATCGCGGCCGCCCAGGCGGCCGGTGTGACCATGTACTTCACGGGGGCCCGGCACTTCGCCCACTGATCCGGGCGCCCGGGCGCCTCGGCGCGGTTCGGTGCAGGTCAGGGGGTCGGGCGATGACCGGGCCGAGCGTGGAAGGATTGCCGTCATGACTGCGCAGATCCTCGACGGCAAGGCGACTCTGGCACTGGTCAAGGCCGAGTTGCGGTTGCGGGTGGCGGCGCTCGCCGCCCGGGGGATCCTGCCGGGGCTCGGCACGGTGCTCGTCGGTGACGACCCAGGCAGCCACTGGTACGTCGGGGCGAAGCACCAGGACTGTGCCGAGTTGGGGATCCGGTCGATCCGGCGGGACCTGCCGGCGACGGCCACGCAGGCACAGGTCGAAGCGGTCATCGACGAGCTCAACGCCGACCCGTCGTGCACCGGCTTTCTGGTCCAACAGCCCACCGGCCTCGACGAAATGGCCCTGCTGTCCCGGGTCGACCCGGCCAAGGACGTCGACGGCCTGCACCCGGTCAACCTCGGCTGGCTCGTCCTCGGTCGCCCGGCGCCGTTGCCGTGCACGCCGATGGGGGTCATCGAGCTGTTGCGGCGGTTCGGCGTGCCGATCGCCGGGGCGAAGGTCTGCGTCGTCGGCCGAGGGCTCACCGTCGGCCGGCCGCTGGGCCTCATCCTCACCCGCAAGTCCGAGAACGCCACGGTGACCCTCTGCCACACCGGGACGCGGGACCTGGCGGCCGAGGTCCGTCAGGCCGACATCGTCGTCGCGGCCGCCGGAGTGCCCGGCATCATCACGGGGGACATGATCAAACCGGGTGCGGCCGTCCTGGACGTCGGCGTCAGCCGCGTGGTGGACCCGGCAAACGGGAAGTCCCGGGTCGCCGGTGACGTCGCCGCCGATGTCGCCGAGGTCGCCGGCTGGATCAGCCCGAATCCCGGGGGGGTCGGGCCGATGACCCGGGCGCTGCTGCTGACCAACGTCGTCCTCGCCGCCGAACGCGCCGCCGACGCGTCGAGCGCTGCGGGTGCGCCGTGAGCGCCGTGATTGCCGCCGACGCTTCGGGTGCCGCCAGTGCCACCAGCATCGCGGGTGCCGTCGCCGCGAGTGAAGTTGCCCCGGCGAGCCTGGTCAGCCCGGCAGGCGTCACTGCATCGGCGGACCAGGGCTTGGCGACCGGCGGGCGATGACCTCCCAACCACCGTCCGTGTTCACCGCCGCCCGGCGACTGAGTTGGTGGTGGATCGTCGCGGCCGGCGCCGTGGCTGGTTTGATCGTGGCGGCAGCGGGCCACATTCGTGCGGGTGGCTACATCCTGGCTGCAGCCTGTCTGGCCGGTGGGGTCATCCGCGCACTGCGTCCCTTGGGTCGGGCCGGGGGGCTGGCGATCCGTCGGCGCTCGGTCGATGTCGTGTGCTGGACCGGCCTCGGCGTTGTCGTCGCCATCGCGTTCACCCTCGTCCGTCTCTAGCGTGCCGGGCTTTGGGCGGTCGGCCTAGCGTGACGGGCACGCCGTGGGTGCCGCAGGGTTCGGAGCCCGTCGGGTGACGCAGGGCGCTTCCGAGTGCGGCGGGTGGTGAGCTGAGGCGGCATACCCGTCCTCGGTATGCCGCCCCCACGAAAGCCGCGAGGTGGCGCCGCGTGCCGGAGCACGCAGCACCACCTCGCCGGTGTGCTGATGACGCGGGTCAGATGAGGCCGAGGGCCTTGACCTGGTCGCGCTCGGCCTCGAGCCGGGCCACGGAAGCCTTGATGCGCTCCATGGAGAAGTCGGAGAGCTCGATGCCCTGGACAATCTCGTAGCCGCCGTCCGTGCAGACGCACGGGAAGGAGGAGATGACGCCCTCGGTCAGCCCGTAGGAGCCGTCCGACGGAACCGACATGGACACCCAGTCGGTCGTGCCGAGCACCCAGTCGCGCATGTGGTCGATCGTCGCGTTGGCCGCCGAGGCCGCCGACGACAGGCCGCGGGCCTTGATGATCGCGCCGCCGCGGGTGGCGACGGTCGGGATGAAGGTGTCGGTGATCCAGGCCTCGTCGA
>CAZNLX010000230.1:0-3122 GCA_964573925.1 uncultured Intrasporangiaceae bacterium | reverse complement strand
TGCTTCCGGGGGTTCCGGTCCGCGAGGATCTCGACGTCGTCGCCGAGGCCGATCTGGTGCTGCTCGCGGTCCCCGACGACGCCCTGCCAGGGCTGGTCCAGGGGCTGGCCACGGCGGGCGCCTTCCACCCTGGCCAGGTCCTCGTGCACACCAGCGCTGGACACGGCATCGGGGTGCTCGAACCAGCCGCCGCTCACGATGTCCTGCCGGTCGCGCTGCACCCGGCCGTTGCCCTGTCCGGGACGCCGTCCGACGCCGAACGCCTCGCCGCCGCGGTCTTCGCGGTGACCACGCTGAAGTCGCTGCGTCCACTCGGTGAAGCGCTCGTCCTGGAGATGGGTGGGGAGCCGGTCTGGGTCGAGGAGGAGGACCGCCCCGCGTATGCCGCGGCGCTGGGCGCCGTCCGGGACGGATTGGAGGGGGTGCTCGGGGCGGCCGGCCGGGTGCTGGCCGACTGCGGCATACCGGATCCGTCGCGGGCACTCGGCCCGCTCGTGCTGACCGCTCTTGAGAACGCATTTCGGAGCGGTAGCGTTTCCCGGGACCCGCAGGCCCATGCCGCGCCGGTCGTGGAGCGGCCCGGTGATGGGCCCCAGCCGTTGGAGGACGACGAGTGACAGCGATCCGCATCCCGCGCTGGCTGGCCGCCCCTGCTCCCGGTTGGACGACTTCGGCGGACGTCATTGTCGTCGGGTCGGGGATCGCCGGGTTGACTGCGGCGCTGCGACTGCGCGAGCGGGGCGCCACGGTGCTTCTGGTGACCAAGACGCTGCTGACCGAGGGGTCGACGGCCTGGGCCCAGGGCGGGATCGCGGCAGCGCTCGCCGACGACGACTCGCCGGCCGAGCACCTGCACGACACCCTGGTGGCGGGTGTGGGCCTGTGTGACGTCCCGGCGGTCACCGCCCTGGTCAACGAGGGCCCGACCCGGGTCCGCGAGCTGGTCACCCTCGGGGCGGCCTTCGACCGGGGCAGCGACGGGGCGATCAGCCTCACCCGGGAGGGTGGGCACCATCGCGACCGGATCCTGCACGCGGGTGGCGACGCCACCGGCAAGGAGATCTCCCGGGCCCTCATCGAGGCCCTGCACCGGGTCAAGGACGACCCGGGCATCGAGATCATCGAGCACGCCCTCGTCGTCGACCTGCTCCAGGACGCCACCGGGCGGGTCTGCGGGGCGACCATTCACGTCATCGGCGAGGGCCAGATCGACGGGGTGGGCGCGGCGCACTGCCGAGCGGTGGTGCTGGCCACCGGCGGCCTCGGCCAGATCTACTCCTCGACGACCAACCCGCCCGTGGCGACCGGCGACGGGATGGCGATCGCGCTGCGGGCCGGTGCGGTCATGGCCGACACCGAGTTCGTCCAGTTCCACCCGACGGTGCTCTTCCTCGGTGACGACTCGACCGGGCAACAACCGCTCATCTCCGAGGCGGTCCGTGGGGAGGGCGCCTTCCTCGTCGACAAGGACGGCGTGCGCTTCATGCAGGGCGTGCATCCGCTGGCCGACCTCGCTCCCCGCGACGTGGTCTCCCGCGCGATCGTCAAGCAGATGGCCGCTACCGGCACCGACCACGTCTTCCTCGACGCCCGACACCTCGGGGCGGAGTTCCTCGAGAGGCGCTTCCCGTCGATCGTCGCCTCCTGCCGGGAGCACGGCTTCGACCCCGCCACGACCCTGCTTCCGGTGGCGCCGGCCCAGCACTACGCGAGCGGCGGGATCCACACCGACCTGGACGGCCGGTCCTCGCTCGATGGGCTCTATGCCTGCGGCGAGTGCTCGTGCACGGGCGTCCACGGGGCCAACCGGTTGGCCTCCAACTCGTTGCTCGAGGGACTCGTTTTCGCCCACCGGATCGCCGAGGACATTGTCGAGCGCTTCGAGCGCGGCGAGCTGCCCAAGGTGACTCCGCTGCCGGCCACCACCCAGACCGAGATCGGCGACACCGTGCTGCTGCGCTCGGCGCACCGCAAGGCCATCCAGCACGCGATGACCGACGGCTCGGGCGTGGTGCGCTCGGCCGACTCGCTGGCCGCCACCGCCGCCGCCCTCGCCGGGCTGGCCGCCGGCGCCGACGGCATCGAGGGCGGCCCGAAGTCCTGGCAGACGACCAATCTCCTGCACCTGGGCCAGTTGCTCACCCACGTCGCCGCCCTGCGGGAGGAGACCCGGGGCGGCCACGTCCGCACTGACTTCCCCGAGCGGGACGATTCCGCCTGGTTGGGGCACCTCATCGCGGTCCGGCAGCAGGACGGCATACTCGCGACCTCCTTCCACCCCATCGAGCCGCAGGATCTCTCGTGACCGATCTCGCCTTCCCCACCGCCGACGCCCGCGCACTGGTCCGCACCGCCCTGGACGAGGACCTCGGGCCGGAACACCTCGACGTGACCACCCTGGCCACGATTCCCGCCGAGCAGATCCGCGCCGCTCATGTCGTCGCCCGGGCCACCGGCGTGGTGGCCGGGGTGCCGGTGGTCGCGGAGGTCTTCACCATGGTGGCCGAACTCATCGGCTGCCCGGCGCCCACTGTCGAGCTGCTCGTGGCCGACGGGACGGCCGTCGTCCGCGGTGACGTCCTGGCCCGGGTGAGCGGTCCGGCCCGGGCGATCCTCATCGCCGAGCGGACCATGCTCAACATCGTCTGCCGGCTCTCCGGGGTGGCGACCCACACCCGACGCTGGGCCGATCGCCTCGAGGGCACCGGAGCGATGGTCCTGGACACCCGTAAGACGACCCCGGGGATGCGTCACCTGGAGAAGTACGCGGTCCGCGCCGGCGGGGGCACGAACAAGCGGATGGGCCTCTACGACTGCGCGATGATCAAGGACAACCACAAGATCGCCGCGGGTGGGCTCGCCCAGGCGTATGCCGCGATCCGCCGGACCTTCCCCGACGTCGACATCCAGGTCGAGGTCACCACGGTGGCCGAGGCCCTCGAGTCGTATGCCGCGGGTGCCCGGTTCATCATGTGCGACAACATGTCGGTCGAGTTGCTCGCCCAGACGGTCGCGGCGCTGCGCGCTCAGGACGAGCCGGTCGAGGTGGAGGCGACCGGCGGGCTGACCCTGCAGGTGGCTCGCGACTACGCCCTCACCGGAGTGGACTTTCTCTCGGTGGG
>CAZNLX010000229.1:0-3127 GCA_964573925.1 uncultured Intrasporangiaceae bacterium | reverse complement strand
GGTCCAGCGGGCGTGGCACTCGGCAAGCGTGCCCGACGACGGGGCCTGTGCGCCGATGTTATCCACAGGCCCTCCGCCGACCCTCGTGGGAGCTATCACACCCTCACGCGACCACCGCGGGCTTGCGTGGCCGTTGGTCCGACGCCCCAACCACGATTGTGTGGCGAAAACTCCCACCGAGGGACATTTGGCTACACAATTCGCAGGGGCTCGCCGCGGGCAGCCGGGGTCGGTGCGGGCGCGGGCGTACGGGCGGGCGCGGGTGCGGGCGGACGCGGACGGGCGCGGGCGTACGGGCGGGCAGGGTGTGCGCGCAGCGGTGCGTGCGGGCGAACCGACGGGGCACGAACTGGGCGGCCTACTTGAGCAGTCGGGACATCCGGCGGTCCGCGAGCGGCTTCCCCCCGGTCTGGCAGGTCGCGCAGTATTGCAGCGACGTGTCCGCGAACGACACCTCACGAACGATGTCACCGCACTCGGGACACGGCATACCCGTGCGTCCGTGCACCCGCATCCCGGCGCGCTTGGCGTCCTTGAGCTCGGCGGCCGGTTTGCCCGACGCGGCGGCCACGGCCCCGAGCAGGGTCTCGCGGAGGGCGGCATACAGGCGCGACACCGACTCCGGCGGCAGGCTCCCGGCGAGCGCGAACGGCGAGAGCCGCGCGACGTGGAGAATCTCGTCGGAGTAGGCGTTGCCCACCCCCGCGAGGAACTCCTGATCGCGCAGCAGCCCCTTGATCTGGGTCCGCCGCCCGGCGAGCAGCGCGGCGAACCGTTCCTCGCCGAAGTCGTCGGCCAGCGGGTCCGGTCCCAGCCGCGCGACCCCGGGGATCTCGCGGACATCGCGGACCAGGTATGCCGCGAGCGACTTCTTCGTCCCGGCCTCGGTGAGGTCGAAGCCGGAGCCGTCAGACAGGCGAACCCGCAGCGCGATGGGCGACTTGCCGGGGCGGATCACGGTCGCCGGGATCTGGTCGGACCAGCGCAGCCAGCCGGCCCGGGCCAGATGGAAGACCAGATGTATGCCGTCCACGTTGACGTCGAGGAACTTCCCGTGCCGGTGCACCCCGTCGATCGGGGCGCCGGTGAGCGCGGCCGGTGGCGGGTCGTAGGTCTTGAGGACCGAGATCGAGCCGAGTTCCATCCCGACGACGGCCAGGCCGGCAGTCCGCTCGGCGAGGAAGTCAACGAGGGCCTGCACCTCCGGCAGCTCTGGCATGTCGGGCCTCCTGCTCGCTTCGCGGGACTCAGCGGGTCAGACCGACTCGGCGGGGCCGAGGGCGTCGGGATCGGCGGGGTCCAATCCCGATGCGGCGGACGGCCCGAGAATGCCGGCGGTGCGCAGCAGGCGCAGCAAGCCGTAGCCGTCCGGCGCGTAGACGACGGGGGCGGGGGCACGACGACGGGCGGGCTTGCCGGCGAGTTCTTCGGTCGAGACCGGCAGACCGTGCGAGAGCACCTGCTCGGCGGGGGTGAGCTGGCGGATCGCCACTGCCGCGACGCGTTTGGGCCGGGCCTCGAGGAAGTCCTGGTAGATCCTCGGGTCGTGCTGTCCGTCGTCGCCGATGAGCAGCCACTTGATCTTGGGGAAGTCCTTAGCGAGCCGGTCCAGGCAGGCCCGTTTGTGGTCCTGACCGCTGCGGAACCAGCCGGTGTTCGTCGGCCCCCAGTCGGTGAGCAGCAGCGGGCCGATGGGGAAGCCGTTCCGCTTGAGGAATCGGGTGAGCGTCGGGGCCGTATTCCACGCCCCGGTCGAGACGAAGATGATCGGTGCCCCGGGGTGCTCCTGCATGATCGTCCGATAGAGCGGGGCCATCCCTGGGACGACCCGGCGGGCGTTCTCGTGCCGGACGAAGGTGTTCCATGCGGCGATCATCGGGCGGGGCAGCGAGGTCGTGATGACCGTGTCGTCGATGTCGGAGATGAGACCGAATCGTTCGTCCGGCGCCACGATGTAGACGCTGGCCGCCACGGGTTCGCAGCCTTGCGCCACCACGGTGACCTCGTGCCAGCCCGGGCGCAGGCCGTGGCCCTTGAAGGTGATGTCGATGTGCCCGCTGCGGTCGCTCCGCCCGTGCGCGACGTGATGACCGACCCGCACCTCGATCGGCACATTCATCGCCGGGGCGCTGAAGAAGGCCCGCCAGCCGCGCCGCCGCAGATAGGGCGAGCGCATCCCGCCATAGGTCGCGTCCTGACGCGGCTCGTCGTCATCGCCGTGCTGGCGCCCGAGCACCACCCGCGCGAAGACCCGGACGAAGTCGGTCGATCCGTAGCCGGTGTGGCTGATGATCCGGGTGCCCCAGCCCCGCTTGCGCAGGAGGCGCTCACGTTGGGAGTTCCAGGCGTCCTCGGCGATCGCCGAGGCGTGCGGGCGCGGCATACAGGGAAGGCTAGGGCATTCGGTATGCCGCGGGCCGGGGGCCAGGGCAGCTCTGGCGAAGCCCGCCGGCATCCGCCGTCCCGCGATCCCGTCACCGGGGCTAGGGTCAGGTAACACTCGGCCAGGCCGGCCCTCGGCCGGCGCACCCGTCGAGTGTGACGGTATGCCGCATGCGAGCGGCATACCGGATGTCGGCAGCGAGCACAGGAGGAGCAATGGGCGGCTGGTCGGGGAACATCGAACGCGCGACCCTGGACAACCGGAACTTCCGGACAGTCGTGGCGACCGGGACACACCTGCAACTCGTCGTCATGGAGTTGCAGCCGGGTGAGGAGATCGGGCTGGAAGTCCACGGCCACGGGGACCAGTTCCTGCGCGTCGAGGAGGGCGCCGCCATGGTAACCCTGGGCCCGAGCGAGGAGGTCATCGAGCAGACTGTCGCGCTCGGCGAGGACTGGGCATGCGTCATCCCGGCCGGCACCTGGCACAACGTCATCAACTGCGGGAAGGGGCCGCTGCGGCTCTACTCGGTGTACGCGCCGCCGGAGCACCCCGACGGCACGGTTCACGCGACGAAGGCCGATGCAGAGGCGGACGAGCACCACTGAGTCGGCTGGCGCGGCGCGCACCCTCTCACTCGCCCTCCCCCGCGCGCACCCTCTCACGCGCCTTCCCCCTGCCCCTGCCCCTGCCTGCCCCCCCCCCCCCCCCCCCCCCCCCCCCCCCCCCCCCCCCCCCCCCCCC
>CAZNLX010000228.1:0-3169 GCA_964573925.1 uncultured Intrasporangiaceae bacterium | reverse complement strand
CGGCGAGGTGATGGGCACTCCGCAGTACCTCGCCCCCGAACAGGCCATGGGCCGCGCGGTCACCGGGGCCACCGATCTCTATTCGCTGGGCATCGTCGGTCACGAAATGCTCACCGGCCGTAGGCCGTTCGAGGCCGGATCGGCCGTCGCCACCGCGCTCGCCCAGATCAACGACCCGCCGCCGCCGTTGCCGCCCCAGGTCACCGACCCGCTGCGGGCCGCGATCGAGGCCTGCCTGGCCAAGGACCCGGCCCAGCGCCCGTCCAGTGCCGCCTCACTCGCCGCCCTGCTCGGTATGCCGGTCAGCGGGGTCGCGCACGCCAGCCCGGCCACCAGCGTGGTCTCGATGACCGACCTGGGCGCGACCCAGCGGCTCGACCTGCCGGGTGCCGGACCGACCGAGGTCTACCCGGCCCAGCCGCCGGCCCACCCGCAGGCGCCGGCCCACCCGCAGGCGCCGGCCGGACCGCCGGGGTGGACCGGGGACTACGGGACCGCGGACGGTCGGTCCGTGGGCACTCGACGCGGTCGCGGCTGGTGGTGGCTTCCCGTTGTCGCGGCCCTGGCCGTCGCTGCCTTCTTCGCCTGGCAGGCCCTCGGAGTCGGCCGCACGAGCACCCCAAGCCCGTCGGTGACCATCACGCGCACCGTGCCCGGCACGGCCAGCCGGCCACCGACGACGACCACCTCAGCGCCGACGACCTCGGCCACGCCGACCACGACGAAGCCCACCATTCCGAGGGTCACCATCGTCGAGTCCGACTTCCTCGGCCAGAGCGCCGGAATCGTGCGCACCGACCTGACCCGCCTCGGCTTCACCGACGTCACCACCCAGACGGTGCCCTCGACCAAGCCGGTCGGGCAGGTCATCGGTGTGAGCCCGACCGGAACCGTCCCGGTCACCACAGCCATCGTCATCACGGTGTCCTCCGGGACACCGTCGACTGCCAGCAGCACCAGCACGGGAGGATCCAGTGGCTAGCGCACGAAGGGGGGAACCCTCGTGACGACTCGTCGCCTGCTCGGGGGACGCTACGAGGTGGGGGAAGTCATCGGCCGTGGGGGCATGGCCGATGTGCACGCCGGTTTCGACACCCGTCTGTCCCGGCCGGTCGCCATCAAACTGCTGCGCTCGGATCTCGCCCGTGACGCGGTCTTCCTGTCCCGCTTTCGCCGTGAGGCTCAGTCGGCCGCCGGCCTGAACCATCCCAACATCGTCGCCATCTACGACTCGGGGGAGGACGACGCCCTCGACCCGCACGGAGCGCCGATCCAGGTCCCCTACATCGTCATGGAGGTCGTCGACGGGCGCACCCTGCGTGAGCAGCTCACGGCGACCGGCCCGATGCCGCCGGCCGCCGCCGGCCGGATCGTCGAGGACGTCCTGGCCGCGCTGGACTACAGCCACTCCAAGGGGATCGTCCACCGGGACATCAAGCCCGCCAACGTCATGCTCAGCCGCGGTGGAGCGGTCAAGGTCATGGACTTCGGCATCGCCCGGGCGCTGGCCGACAGCGCCGCGACGATGACACAGACCCAGTCGGTCGTCGGCACCGCACAGTACCTCTCGCCCGAGCAGGCCCAGGGCAAGCCCGTCGACGCTCGGTCGGACCTCTATTCGACCGGCTGCATGCTCTTCGAACTGCTCACCGGGCGGACACCGTTCGTCGGTGAGACCGCCGTCGCGATCGCCTACCAGCACGTCGGCGAGCCGGCCGCGCCGCCGTCCTCGATCCGTTCGGCGGTGCCCGCGGCATACGACGCCATCACGATGCACGCGATGGTCAAGGACCGCGACGCGCGCTACCAGAGCGCGCTGGAGTTCCGCGACGACCTCGTCGCGGCCCGCGAGGGGCGCCCGATCAGTGCCGTGGCGCTCGGCTCGGCCGTCGCGGGGACCGGCGCCATGGGCACCGCGGGCGTGGGCGGCCCGGGTGCCGCGCCGACCACCGTGCTCAGCGAGATCGACCCGGCCTACCCGGACGCCGGCGACCCCCTCGGTATGCCGTCCGACGCCGCCGAGGACGGCCCGCTCACCCGCTCCGGGCGGCGGGCGCAGGAGCAGGCACCACCGAAGCGGCGTGGCGCGGCATACGTGCTGCTGACTCTCGCGGCACTGGCTGCGCTGGCGGTCCTCTTCATCTTCGGCCGCAGCATCCTGGAGGAGCGGTCCAAGCCCGAGCAGGTTGCCGTTCCCTACCTCATCAACCAGACCGAGGAGCAGGCCAAGGCGTTGCTGGCTGCGCGCAAGCTCGTCATCGAGGCCAGGAACGTCACCAACTCGACCGTGGCCAAGGGCCTCATCGTCGACCAGGATCCCGACTCGGACGTCATGGTCGCCGTTGGTTCGACGGTGCGGGTCACCGTGTCGTCCGGGCCGGGGCAGGCCACCGTGCCGGCCGTGGCCGGGATGACCAAGGATGCCGCGATCACCGCGATCACGTTGCTGGGCTTCAACACCCCGGGGATCGTCGTGCTCGACGATCCGTCGCAGCCCAAGGACTCTGCCATTGCCACCGATCCGCCGGCCGGGTCGGCCATCCCGCTGACCAACCAGATCACCCTGAAGATCGCCTCGGGCAAGGTGGCCGTGCCGAGCGTCGTGGACCAGAACCAGATCACCGCTCAGGCAACTCTGGCCGCGCTGAAGCTGGTCTACAAGGTCGCCGAGAAGGTGCCGACCGCCGATACGACGATCCTCGAGGGGACCGTGTTGAGCCAGGACGTCGCGCCGGGCACGTTGGTCGAGGTGGGGACCGAGGTCAAGGTGAAGATCGCCATCCGGATCGCTTCGACGGTGACGGTCACCTCGCCGGCACCGACGTCGCCGCCCACGTCCACGTCGTCGCCCACCGGTACGTCGACGGGCTAGGCCGGTCGGGCCGCTGTTGCTGGGGTTGTGGGCGTTCGGGCTGCGTTGCCGACCGGACCGAGCTCGGCCCCGTCTCCGCCCGACCTGTACCGGAAAGGGCGTGGCAGCACCTCGAGCGAGCTCGCCCAGCCTCGGCGAACCTGCTCGGCTGCGGCGCGAGGCGTTGAGTGACGGCCTTGACGGCGATGAGCCGCGCGACGGAAGTCGTTGAGCGGCGGCGTTGAAAGCGATGAGCCGCGACATCGTCTGGGCGATATCGCGGCTCATGGAAAAACGTCGGGGTGACAGGATTTGAAC
>CAZNLX010000227.1:0-3177 GCA_964573925.1 uncultured Intrasporangiaceae bacterium | reverse complement strand
ACATCTCGGCCCGGCACGCCCGGTCGGCGATCGCCGACCTGCCCGAGCTGCGGGTCAGCGGGCTCGGTGCGGCGCGCTACGACCTGTTGTGGGATCTCGTCGAGCGCCTGGACGGGTTGCCGCGGCACATCGCCGTCCACCCGTGCGGAGTGATCCTGTCCAACGCCGCACTGCTGGATCGCACCCCAGTCGAGGCGAGTTGGCTGGGCTTCCCGATGAGCCAGTTCGACAAGGACGACGTCGAGGTCATGGGGTTGCTCAAACTCGACGTCCTGGGCATCCGGATGCAGTCGGCGATGGCCCTGGCCGTCGAGGAGGTGGCGCGGGTGGACGGCATACGGCTGGAGCTGGACGACCGGGCGCAGGTGCCGCTGGACGACGAGGCGACCTTCGCGATGATCCGCACCACCCGCACCCTCGGGTGCTTCCAGATCGAGAGCCCGGGGCAGCGCGAGCTCATCGGCAAGTTCGGGCCGGAGCGGTTCGAAGACCTCGTCATCGACATCTCGCTGTTCCGCCCCGGGCCGGTGAAGTCCGACATGATCGTGCCGTTCCTGCGGGCCCGGCACGGATGGGCCGAGCCGGAATACCTCCACCCCACGCTCGTCCCGGCCCTCGCCGAGACCGCGGGGGTCGTCGTCTTCCACGAGCAGGTGCTGCGCATCGTCGCCGAGACGACCGGGGTGAGTCTCGCGCAGGCCGACGAGGTCCGCCGGGCGCTCGGATCACCTCAAGGTCAACTTGACGTCGAAGCGTGGTGGCGGCCCGCGGCGCTCGCCCGGGGCTATTCGGCGGCCGATGCCGACCGGATCTGGGAGGTGCTGCGAGCCTTCGCGTCGTTCGGTTTCTGCAAGGCGCACGCGGCGGCCTTTGCCCTGCCCACCTATCAGTCGGCTTGGCTCAAGACCCATCATCCGGCGGCCTTCCTCGCCGGGGTGCTCACCCACGACCCGGGGATGTATCCCAAGCGGCTCATCCTCGACGACGCCCGCTCGTTGGGGATCGAGATCCTCGGTCTCGACGTCAACGCGAGCAAGAGCTGGTATGCCGTCGAGCGACTGCCAGGCCAGCCCCGCCTGCCGGGTCGAGGTATTCCACGACCTTCTGGCGGTAGCCGAATACCTCGACCGGGCGAGGGGGCGACCGACTCGGACCTGCCCGACGGGCGGGGTTACGGCATCCGGGTGTCCCTGGCCGACGTCAAGGGGATCACCGACGCCGAGGTGACCCGGATCGTCGCCGGTCAGCCGTTCACCGATCTGGCCGACCTGGCTCACCGTGCCCAGGTCAGCCGCCCGATCCTCGAACGGCTGGTCCTCGCCGGCGGCCTGGACTCGGTCTACGGCATCTCCGGCGCGGTCGCCGGCGTCGATCGGTCCTTCGGCACCGGAGGGTTGGGCGTCCGGGAGCGAGTGACTCGCCGTGACCTGCTCCTGCACGTCGCCGAACTCGACCGTTGGGCCCGTTCCGGCGGCACCGGCCAGGGCAAGGCCCGTGGTGCTCGCTCGCGCTGGACCCGCCGGCCGGCGACGATGTCGGCGACCGGCCCCGGGGGTGAGGCGGCCGGGGCACCGGTGACCGACACCCGGGCCCTGGCCGCCGCCCATCCCCGCCGGGAGATCACCGCCCTGGCCCAACAACCGGGAGTGCCCGCCGGCCCGGGAACGATCCGCAACCGGGCCACCGACGAGCCCCGACCGGGACACCTCGACATCGCCGCGCTGGCGGCCGCGCAGTCCCAGGCGGCGGCCCCCGTGCAGGTGAGCGACCGGCATACCCAGCTGGTCCTGCCCCTCGGGGACGCCCCGACCCTCACCCGCGGCAGCGGCCTGCCCGAGCTCACCGGGCCCGAGCGGGTGCGGGCCGAGCTGGAGATCCTCGGTCTGGATGCCAGCGCCCACGTCGTCGCCCACTACGAGCCGATGCTCGAGGCGCTCGGGGTGACCCGCTCACGTGACCTGCTGGGCGCGCGCAACCGCAGCGAGGTGTGGGTCGCCGGGGTCAAGGTCGCCACCCAGACCCCGCCGATCCGCTCCGGGAGACGGGTCGTCTTCCTCACCCTCGACGACGGCACCGGCCCGAGCGACTCGACCTTCTTCGAGGACGTCCAAGGTCCTTATGCCGCAACGGTGTTCCACTCCTGGTTGCTGCTCGTCCGGGGAGTCGTCCGGCGCACCGGCGCCCGGGGGATCTCGCTGCGGGCCACCGGGGCGTGGGAGCTGTCGGGGCTGTGGGAGGCCTTCGCCGCGGGCGGGCGGGCGGGTCTGCTCGACGCGCTCGCCGCCGCCGACGCCGCTGCCCACGAGCGTGCGGCTGCCGCTGCGGCCGCCTTCGCGCTCCCGTATGCCGTCCCGCGCGGCACCGGGTGGGCCGAGCCGGCCGCCGACGCCGCCGCAGCCGCGGCGGACGGCAGCCCGGTCGGGGATCGGGACGACACGGCATACGCCGACCGGGAGCGGGCCGCCCGCCTGGACCACGCGGCCAGCCTCGTCGGTGGACGTCCGGCGAGCCGGGCCGGGGGCATGGGTGGAGGTGCGGCTCATCGGGGCCAGGGTGGGGGAGCTGGTGGAAGAGCTGGCGGGGGAGCGGCCGCCCCAACGAACCCGATCGGGGTCACCAGCCCAGTGGCGGCGCCGGGTGCGCCCCGCGCGGTTCTCGTCCACGCTTCGGGCTTCCGCCAGTCGCCCTATGCCGACACCCGCCCGCCCGGCGAGGACCCCAAGTCCGGCGTCCCGCCGCGCAAACTGTGGCACGCCAGCCCGGGCAGCTCGGGGCACTGAGTGGACCGTCGGCAACGCTTCCAGGGCCAGACGGTGGCGGGCACTAGGGTGAGACCGTGCCCGAGGAGCAGCACCGCAGAACCCGCCGCGCCGCCACCGCGGTGCGTACCGCCGCGTTGTGGGCAGCCGTCCGCGACCTGGTCGCCGAACGCGCCGACGCGTTGGGTCGCCCCTTGCGGGTCCTCGACCTCGGCGGTGGCACCGGCGAGCTGGCCGTCCCGCTGGCCGAGCTCGGCACCGGCCTCGTCGCCGACGTCACGGTCGTCGACCCCAGCCCCGACGCCCTCGCCGCCCTGGCCCGCCGGGCGGCCGACTCGGGGGTGCACACCCGGGTCCACGGCCGCCAGGGCGATGCCGACACCCTGGCCGACCTGCTCCCCGAACGGGCCTTCGACCT
>CAZNLX010000226.1:0-3179 GCA_964573925.1 uncultured Intrasporangiaceae bacterium | reverse complement strand
ACGAGCCGTTCGGGTGGCGTCCAACGACCCTGCTGGTCACGGTGCGCCGCTACCGGTGCACCGGCTGCGGACACGTGTGGCGCCAGGACACCTCCAAGGCCGCACCGGCTCGGGCGAAGATCTCCCGCCGCGGTTTGAGGTGGGCCCTGGAGGCCCTCGTTGTGGCGCATCTGACGATCGCGCGGGTCGCGGCCGCCCTCGCGGTGGCTTGGGACACCGCCAACGCCGCGGTGCTGGCCGAGGGGCGACGGCTGCTCATCGAGGACAAGACCCGCTTCGATGGTGTCACGGCCATAGGCGTCGACGAACACTGTTGGCGGCACACCCGCAAGGGCGACAAGTACGTCACCGTGATCATCGACCTGACCCCAATCCGTAACGGCAGCGGCCCAGCTCGCTGTTGGACATGGTCGAAGGGCGCTCCAAGGCAGTGTTGAAGACGTGGCTGGCCGAGCGAGACCAAGCCTGGCGCGACCGGGTCGATGTCGTCGCGATGGACGGGTTCACCGGGTTCAAAACCGCCGCCGCCGAAGAACTGCCCGACGCCGTCGCCGTCATGGACCCCTTCCACGTGGTGCGCCTGGCTGGCGAGGGCCTGGAGAAATGCCGACAACGCGTGCAACAGGACACCCTGGGCCACCGGGGCCGCCGCGGCGACCCCCTGTACCGGGCCCGGCGGACCCTGCACACCGGCGAGGACCTGCTCACCGACAGTCAACGCGAACGGCTCACCGTCTTGTTCACCGACACCCGGCACATCGAGGTCGAAGCCACCTGGGGGGCCTACCAGCGGATCATCACCGCCTACCGCGAACCCGACCGAGCAAAGGGTCGGGAACTCATGCAAGCGGTCATCGATAGCCTGCACGACGGCGTCCCCGCCGCGTTGGTCGAACTGCGCCGGCTGGGCCGGACCCTCAGCAAGCGCGCCAGCGACGTGCTGGCCTACTTCGACCGGCCCGGCACCAGCAACGGCCCCACCGAGGCAATCAACGGCCGCCTGGAACACCTCCGCGGCTCCGCCCTCGGCTTCCGCAACCTCACCAACTACATCGCCCGCAGCCTCCTGGAAGCCGGCGGATTCCGACCCCACCTACACCCTGGATTGGGATGAGCCGGTTACGCCTGCCGCGGTGAGGCGTTCATAGACGTCGTCCTTGCGCTGTGTATCCGTCAGTTCGCCACGCCTATGCATGATGGCGTTCCTGGCTTCGTAGTAGCCGCGCATCGGTTGAAAGGCCGGGCAAGCGGACGTGAGGTCTACGCCGAAGATGTCAGACCAGGCGCCGAGTTTGTTGTCCCATGTCTTGACCTTGTTCGGGGGGGCCCCGGCGTCGAGGAGTGTTCGTTCGGCGTAGTGCTCGACAACTCCGACTATGTTGGCAACGGCGAACTGGGTGGCGCGGTCGCCGAATCCGGTGTGGGGGTCACCGAAGCGTCCGACGCGAGGACGGCTATCGCTGACGCGTGCGGCGAGGTGCTCGTGCACGATGAGTCGGATGTCGGCGATGGCGTGTTCCGCGTGCGCGCTGGGCATGGTTCGCGAATTGGGCATCACGCGGCCCCGTAGTCGAAAGCCCACTTGATCCAGTCGTCCTCAAGGCGAAGGGTCAGGGCTCCGGTGTGCCTGGTGGGGGCAATTCCGCCGAGAGCGCGGGCGATGTACGGGCGGCCTGTTTCGGTCATGGCATCGAATTGCTTGACGAGTCCGTCTGCGTCAATAAGCTTCCGTTGAGACATGGTCAGCGCGAGGCCAGCGCGGACGGGTTCGGGGCTTGCGGGATCGTTCCAAACCGTATGAAGCCAGGCTCGCTGCACTGAGTCGGCCGCGAACGAGCCCCCGTGGGCACGAAGGGCGGGTGCAATCCACCAGGCCTGCCACGGGGTGAGGTACGGGTTTCCGCCGAGGTAACCTTCGAACCAGGCGACAGTAGGTTTGGGCTCTGCCTTGCCCGCGCCAAGATAACGAGCGACGTACGGGGTCAGAGTCTGCTCGAAGCGGAGAATCTTCCCGCATGCCTCCAAGACGGAATCGTCTGCAGACTGGCTGCTGAGCACCGGGAGCGCCCAGCGGACTAGGTCGCTGAGAATCGCTTGCTTCTCGCGCTCCTCGGGAGTGAGGTCATCACCCTTGTCGATCAGCGAGCTCCACTCCACGATGGCCTTCGTCGCAGCGCCGACAGTGACGTCGTCGGCCTCGGGCTCAATCAGTTCCACGTCGTAGCGACTGATGGATACCTGAGTGAGGTCGAGTTCAACTTCATCAGAAATCTCCTGCAGCACGTCCGATCGACGATCGAGGTTGACTTCGTACGTGGCGCGCTTGCTGATGAAGGTCTTCGACTCATTGAGCACGAGCCCAACAGCGCGGCATTCGCGTTCGAGAGTGTCGACAGCATTGAGTGCGTCGCTCCAGGTATCGACGCTGACTCTGAAGTCATCGTTGTAACGCCACAACCTCAGACCGTGTCGGAGGAGGCGTCGCTCCACGACCGACAGGTACGCCTCGGCCAGCAAGTCGGACGGTCCGGACTGTTGGGGGATGCCGTACGAGCGGCCAGTGATCCCGGCAAGGAGACTAGTTAGTGCGTCGACGCCGTCGGAGTCTCCGGTTCGGGCGAGGATCTCGCGTCCGAGCAAGCCGTGGTCAATGTAGGCGTAGCAGGCGGTGATGTCGGAGGATACGACGTAGTTGCCGTGGGTGCCCGAGTTGATAGGAGCGCGGCGGAACGCCTCGTACGCTGCAGAGGAGCGATCAGGGACTTCCAGTCGGTCCAGCCAGCGGCGGGTGAGCACTCGATACAGGACCCGGTCGCGGACCGACAACTCCGCAACCGGCCGGACACCGTGACCGGCCTTGCGCACAGACACGAGCTGCTCGGGGATGGGAGTGAACTCGCCTGCGGTCCGCCGGTAGGCCCAATCGGCGGCTCCGTCGTGGCTGAAAAGGCTTGCGAGTCCCAAGTCCTCGGGCATCAGCGAACGCGTGGCGGCCGCCTCGTCTTCGAGGGCGGGAACGAAGTCGTCAACAGTGAGGAGATCGCGCGCAATTCGCATAACGTCACCTCACCACGGGAGCACCCACGTCACAACCGATTCCGCTGTCTCACGTGGGGAGAGTCCCCCCTCTCTGTCAACCTTGGGTGAGGCACCCGCCCGCTGACTTTTACTGACCCGAG
>CAZNLX010000225.1:0-3184 GCA_964573925.1 uncultured Intrasporangiaceae bacterium | reverse complement strand
GGCGATCTTCGAGTTGGGCATGGTGACCCGGCCGGTGCCGGGGAGTTCGCACACGGCTCCGGTGCCGGGCGTGAGCCGTCGACCGGACGAGGCGACGATCGCGTCGATCGACGCGGCCGTGCCACCGCAGCCCAGGCACGGTGCCGTCATCCTGGCCGGGGACGCCGAGGGCGCCGGCTGGTGGGGCCCCGGTCGGCCCGCCGACTGGACCGACGCGCTCGACGCGGTCCGTGCCGTGGCCGGCGCGCTGGCCGTGCCGGTCCGCACCGAGCCCGGCGATCTGGCGCCGTGGCATCCGGGTCGATGCGCGCGGATCATGCTCGAGGACGGCACGCTCGTGGGCCATGCCGGTGAGTTGCACCCCAAGGTCCTCGACCGGCTTGGGCTTCCTGCCCGGTCGGTGGCGGCGGAGTTCGACGTCGACGTGCTCACTGCGGCCAGCGACCGGCCAACGAGGCTCGCTCCCTTCTCCACTCAGCCCGTGGCCCTCACCGACGTCGCCCTCACCGTCGACGAGGAGGTCGCGGCAGGTGCGGTGCAGCGGGTGCTGCGTGAGGCGGCCGGGCAGTTCGTCGAGTCGGTGACCCTCTTCGACGTCTACCGTGGGGAGCAGGTCGGCGAGGGCAAGAAGTCGATGGCCTATCGGCTGGCCTTCCGCGCGCCCGACCGGACCTTGACGACCGAGGAGGTCAGCGGCTTCCGGGATCGTGCCGTGTCTGCGGCCGCGGCGTCTTTCGGCGCCGTTCAGCGCTGAGCTGCTCCTGGCCGGCGTCGCCTGACTGGCGTGCGTCTCCGGTCGCCCCGGATTTCGCTCGCGTGTGTGAGGTTTTCGGGTGGTTGATGGGCCGGTCGTCCGGATTTCGCTCGCGTGTGTGAGGTTTTCGGGGGGTTGATGGGCCGGTTGCCCGGATTTCGCTCGCGTGTGTGAGGATTTCCGGGGACGGGAGCGGGACCAGGGACGGGAGGAGGTGGTCGGCGCGTGCGTCGAACCCCTCCGGCAACCCGGCCACGCGGCATACCGGCCGAGTGGGTCGTCCTCGTGGCCGGGGTGGCGACGGCGCTGCACCTGGGGAAGTTGCCGCCGGCCGTCCCGGTCTTGCAGGCCGAACTCGGGATGACCCTCGTGCAGGCCGGCTTCCTGCTCGCGCTCATCCAGTTCGCCGGCATGTGCCTCGGGCTCGTCATCGGGATCGGTGCCGACGGCGTCGGCCTCAAACGGAGCATGGTCGCCGGCCTGACCCTGCTCTCGGTCGCCGGAGTCGCCAGCGGATTCACCCACAGCGTCGGGGGGCTGCTGGCCCTGCGGGCCGTCGAGGGCTTCGGCTTCCTCGCCGCGACCGTTCCGGCACCTGGACTCCTTCGGCGGATCGTCGCCCCGGACCGGCTCACCCGGGTGTTGGGCATGTGGGGTGCCTACGTGCCCTTCGGCACCGCGATCGGCATGCTGGCCGGGCCGCGTGTGCTCGCGGCGACCTCGTGGCCGGTGTGGTGGTGGCTCGTCGCGGCCGGCACGGCCCTCATGGGTGCCGCCATCGCCTGGCAAGTGCCCGCTGACCCGATCCGGGACGGGGGTTCAGGGTCGCTGCCGTGGCGGACCCGGGCCGGCACGACGGTCCGCCACCGCGGCCCCTGGCTCGGGGCACTCACCTTCGCGGTGTATGCCGCGCAGTGGATGGCAGTCATCGGCTTCCTCCCCACCCTGTATGCCGCCTCCGGTTGGACCGGCGCGCTCGGGGCCACGCTGTCGGCGATCGTGGCGGGCGCCAACGTCGTGGGCAACGTCAGCGCCGGGGTCCTCCTGCACCGCGGCTGGCGCCCCTCGGCGGTGCTCGGGCTGGGCTTTGCCGGGCAGGCCGTCGGCACCGTCCTGGCCTTCTCCACCCTCACCGAAGCGCAACCGGTGGCCCGGTTCGCCGGCGCCTTGCTGTTCTCGACGTTGGGCGGTCTCGTGCCCGGGGGCATCTTCGGGCTGGCCCCGCGACTGGCCCCGAGCGAGCCGACGATCTCCACGACGGTCGGCTGGATCCAGCAGTGGTCCTCGGCCGGCCAGGTCGCTGGTCCGCCGATCGTCGCCTGGATCGCCACCGTCCTCGGCGGATGGCAGTGGACCTGGGCAGTCAGCCTCCTGTGCTGCGCCACCGGCCTGGCCCTGGCCATCCGGATGACGACGTTCCTGGACTCCCGCCGCGACTGAGCCAGCCCGACCGGCAGGCAGGCGTCCACTCCGCGGACCGCCCCACCGCATACATTCTCTACCCCCTGTATGATCATGCGCCATGGTGACGGCGGCAGTAGCGGGGGCCAGCGGCTATGCCGGAGGGGAGATCCTCCGGCTGCTGCTCGGCCATCCTTCGATGAGCATCGGGGCGGTGACCGCCGACTCCTCGGCGGGGAGGCGGCTCGGGGAGGTGCACCCGCACCTGGTCCCGCTCGCGGATCGGATCATCGAGCCGACGACAGCCGAGCTCCTCGGCTCTCACGACGTCGTCTTCCTCGCCCTTCCGCACGGCGCCTCCGCCGCCCTGGCCGCCGACTTGCCGGAGCAGGTCATCGTCCTGGACTGCGGCGCGGACTTCCGACTCGCCGACGCCGACGCCTGGACCGCCTTCTACGACACCCCGTATGCCGGTCGCTGGCCCTACGGGCTCCCGGAACTGCCCGGTCCGGCCGGGACGACCGGCCGGGAGGCCCTCGCCGGAGCGCGCCGGATCGCCGTGCCCGGCTGCTATCCGACGGCCTGTTCACTGGCTCTGGCCCCTGGCTTCGCCGCTGGCCTGCTGGATCCGGCCGACGTCGTCATCGTCGCCGCGAGCGGCACCTCAGGTGCCGGGAAGTCGCTCAAGCCCCACCTGGCCAGCGCCGAGATCATGGGCGCGATGTCCCCCTACGGGGTCGGGGGAGTGCACCGGCATACCCCCGAGATCGAGCAGAATCTCTCGGCCGCCGCGGGTATGCCGGTCACGGTCTCGTTCACCCCGACGCTCGCCCCGATGTCCCGCGGCATTCTCGCGACCTGCACGGCACGGTTGGCCCCCGGCGCGGACCCGGCGGCCGTGCGCGGAGCCTGGGCGGCGGCATACGCGCAGGAGCCGTTCGTCCACCTGCTGCCGGCGGGCACCTGGCCGCGGACCGCGGACGTTCTGGGCAGCAACAGCGTCCACGTCCAGGTGACCGTCGACGAGCG
>CAZNLX010000224.1:0-3209 GCA_964573925.1 uncultured Intrasporangiaceae bacterium | reverse complement strand
TTCTCCTCAGACCAGCGTGAACCTGGTGACCTGGCTCGTGTTGTCGGCCAACGTCAGCCGCAACTCGTAGCAGCCAGCCGTGGCCGGCGTCTTCCACATGAGCCGGTAGCCGGTGGATTTGTCGTTCACCTGCACCTTCGAGTTGGCGGGGGTCCACGTGCCGGTGGTCGCGGCCCACGGTGAGCAACTGACCGGTCGGACGTCGACTGCGGTGATCGCTGCGAGGGTGGCCACCGGCGTCGAGCCTTGGCTCAGGCGGAAGGTCAACGTGAGGGGTCGCTTCCGGGGAGCCTGGTTGATGTCGGGCGCGCCGAGGATGGGCGCGTCGTATCCCGAGAAGGTCATCGCGTTGACCGCGGTCCGGGTGAGGGGTGGTGCGACGTTGCCGGCCTGGTCCGTGCCGCCCGTGCAGGTGATCGTCGTCGTGGCCAGCCCCGCCGAGTTGGTGCCGGCGACGAGGGTGCCGGTGGCCGAGGTGGCGACTCCGGAGAGGGCGTCGGTGGTGAGGCAGGACAGGCTCGGTGCGGTGCCGACGACGGTGACCGTCGGGGCGGTGCCGTCGAGGGGGACGGTGAGGAAGCTATCGGCGACGTTGCCGGCCTTGTCGTAGGCACGGGCCCCGACATGGCTCACCCCTTCGGCGACGGTCACCGGGGCCGGACAGGACCCGGCCACGCCGGACCCGGTGTCGGCGCATCGGAAGCTCACCGTGGCCGTCGTCCCCGCCGACCACCCTGAGGGAGTGGGGGCCGGTGTCACGGTCGCGGTGATCGTGGGTGCGGTCCGGTCGAGGTGGACGGTGGCGGTCTCCGTCGTCGTGTTGCCGGCCCGGTCGGTGACCTGTCGTTCGACGGTCGTGGTGCCTTCGGTGGTGACGACGACCGGGTCGGGGCAGGGGGCGGCCAGACCGGATCCGGCGTCGGTGCAGGTGAAGGTGACGGTCGCCGAGGCGGCGGTCGACCAGCCGGTGGGGGTGACGGTAAAGGTCACCAGGGGGGCCGTGCCGTCGAATTGGACGGTGGTGCTCGTCGATGCGGGGTTGCCGGCCCGGTCGCGGACCGTGCCGGTCACGACGGTCGCGCCGTCGGCGGTGACATCGATCGGGGCTGGGCAGGCCTCGTCGGCGATCCCCGAGCCGGTGTCGGTGCAGGTGAACGTGACGGTCGCGCGGGTGCCCTGGATCCAGCCGGCCGCGTTGGGTGCCGGCGAGATCGTCGCGGTGATCGTCGGTGCCGTGACGTCGGCGTATGCCGCGTAGCCGGCGACCTTCCCGCCGGCCAGGCGGACGTTTCCGGCCGCGTCGACGGACTGGACGAAGTAGTACGCCACGGTGGGCGACGGGCCGGTGAGCGCCGATGTGCCTCGCCACTCGGTGTCCGAGGCGCGGGTGAGTTCGACGAAGTGCCATGACCCGTCGGTGTCCTGATAGCCGACCGAGACCGCCTTGGCTGGGGCCGCCGGGCTGCCCGCGTCGGTGCCGAGGTCGCTCGTGGAGACCGCGAAGTCGAGGATCGAACCGGTGAGCGTGGCGGCCGCCTTGTCGATCGTCGGAGGTGTCGAGTCGGCCGAGCCCTCCGGCCCGTAGAGGACAGTGACGCCGACGGTGTCGAAGAGGCGCTGGATGCCTGTGCCGTCGTGCGTGGATCCGGTGAACTGCCCGGGCATGACGACGAGGTCTTGGGCCCGCCCGTAGGCGGCCTGCGAGGTCGTCAGCGATGCGATCGTCGGGGGCCAGGCGGCGTCGTCGGAGCGCACCGGGGGAGCCGACGTGCTCGAGTCCACGACCGGGGTGTCGACGACCGGCATTACTCCGGGGACGTCGTGCGAGCTGAGCGCCGTGATGAGGACACCACGGGCGACGAGGGTCGAGTCGGCGACCGAGACCGTCGTCTTCGGCTGAACCGGTTGGAAGTGCGTCACCTGTGGTGTCTCGCCGTTCGCGGTCCAGAAGCGGCCGGTCGGGGTGGTCACCTGGGCCAGCGTCGGCGACAGGGTCAGCGGCATGGCGGCCAGGCCGGTCACCGGGTCGGTGCCCATGGGTGCGGGCAGACTCGGGCGCGTCGGTGCTGGAGCGACCAGGTCGACCTGCCAGAACGGCAGGCCGTAGAACGCCGTCTGTTGGAGGATCTTCGTGTCGTAGACCCCGACGGCGCCGAGGCTGCCGTAGTAGGCCTGTTTGGCGTAGGTGAGGGCTTGACCGACGGTCATCGACCCGTCGAGCAGCTTCGCGTAGAGGCCCATGAGCCGCTCGCTGTAGGCGACGCTGCTGCTGTCGCCGATCCCGAACCCGGTGTTGGCGACATAGACGGCGACGTTCGCTTCGGCCAGGGTTTGGGCCCAGTCGGAGGCTTCCGCGGCAGCGTCGGTGCCGGCCACATAGGAGTCCGGGACGGATAGTCCGGCATGGCAGCCCATGGTGAACAACAACCGGCCCGCCAGTGCGTGGGTTCCGGCGCGTGCGGCGACCTCGTCGTTGCCGAGGATGTCGGTGCCGCCGGCGGCGTCACCGGCTGCGGAGAGCAGCCCTTGGTGGTCGTAGTGGGCGTTGACCGAGGCGATCAACGGGGCGGCCGCTCCGGTCGGGAAGAGCTTGCCGAGCAGATCACCGGAGTTCCACCCCGGCGCACCCGGGGCGGTGATCAGCGAGGAGTCGACCGAGCGCCCGCCCGTGCCCAGGCGCGTGGCGACGGCAGTCGCCCCGTCGGCGAGGAAGTCGTAGCCGCTGACCAGCGCGGTCCCGGTGGCCAGGACCCCCTCCGAGGCCCGGTATGCCGCGAGCGCCGCCTGGATCTGCCCTGGCGCCTCGACCAGGCGACCGACCGAGATCCGGGGGACGAAGAGGGCGGTGCCGGTGCCCAGCGCGACCGGGTTGGGGTCACCGTAGGCGTCGTCGGTCAGGGTGTAGCCGCCGGCCTGGGCGGCCGACATCGGGTTGCCCGTGGAGCCGAAGGTCGCGGCATACTCCGCTTCGTTGGCGACCCGGGTGAGGTCGGGCACCCGACCCATCGGCAGGATGTCATCCCCGCCGACCACCGTGAGGTAGGTGAGCTGCGATCCGGCCGAGGTGAGGTCGTGCAGGACCTTCGTGATGGCGCGGGTGACCCCGTTGGCCGCGGAGACATTGCAGGGGTCGGCGTCCCAGGCGGCATACGCGCTGGCGACCAGATCGGAAGAGCGTCGTGTAGGGAAAGAGTGTGTGAGCTTGTGTA
>CAZNLX010000223.1:0-3265 GCA_964573925.1 uncultured Intrasporangiaceae bacterium | reverse complement strand
AAGACGCCGCCGGCCGCCGAGCTCATCAAGAAGGCCGCCGGGATCGCCAAGGGCTCCAAGGAGCCGCACAAGACCAAGGTCGCCAAGCTCACCGCCGAGCAGGTCCGCGAGATCGCTCAGCAGAAGCTCGAGGACCTCAACGCCAACGACGTCGAGATGGCCGCCCGGATCATCGCCGGAACCGCCCGCTCGATGGGCGTCCAGACCGAGGGCTACTGACCTTCGCGAGGCGCCGAGGCGGCATACCCGGGGTATGCCGCCCACGTGGGAGAGCCGAGCGCGGCTCGCTGACCACGACTCCACCAGCGCCCCACCGCGGGCGCGCGACTGAATGCAAGGAGCAGCAATGAAGCGCAGCAAGGCCTACAAGGCCGCCGTCGAGAAGATCACTCCCGGCAAGGTCTACGCCCCGCTCGAGGCGGTGCGTCTGGCCAAGGCCACCTCGTCGACGAAGTACGACGCCACCGTCGAGGTCGCCCTCCGCCTCGGGGTCGACCCCCGCAAGGCCGACCAGATGGTTCGTGGCACGGTCAACCTGCCCAACGGCACCGGCAAGACCGCCCGGGTCCTCGTCTTCGCCAACGCCGACAAGGCCGAGGCGGCTCGCGCGGCGGGCGCCGACTACGTCGGGGCCGACGACATGATCGACAAGATCACCGGCGGGTGGCTCGACTTCGACGCGGTCGTCGCGACGCCCGACATGATGGGCAAGGTCGGCCGCCTGGGCAAGGTCCTCGGTCCGCGTGGTCTCATGCCCAACCCCAAGACCGGCACCGTGACGATGGACGTGGCCAAGGCCGTCACCGACATCAAGGGCGGCAAGATCGAGTTCCGCGTCGACAAGCACGCCAACCTCCACTTCATCATCGGCAAGACCTCGTTCGAGGACCGCGCCCTCGTGGAGAACTACTCGGCGGCGATCGACGAGATCCTCCGTCTCAAGCCGTCAGCGTCCAAGGGTCGCTACATCGAGAAGGCCACGATGGCCACGACGATGGGCCCGGGCATCCCGCTGGACTACAGCAAGACCCGCAACCTCCTGGCCGAGGACGAGGCCTGAGCCGATAGCCTGGCCCGCCTCGGTGGCGGGCTGGCGTCCGCAGAACTGAACGAAGGTCGCACGGGGCCTGCCCTCTTGGGCAGGCCCCGTTGGCTTCACCGCTGACCTGTTCCGACCTAGCTTCGGGTGATGACCCGAGAGCCGCAGTCGCGCACCCGTCCCCCCGTTCGCCGATCAGCCCTCGTGGCCGCTGGCCTGGTCGCCGGGCTGCTGTCCGTGCTCGGGTCCGCCGGAGCGGCGCAGGCTCGAGGACCGGTCGCCGAGGCTTACGACCTACCCACCGACGGAATTCGGCTCGAGGGGATCGGGGTCGACCATCGCTCCGGTGCCATCTACGTCAGTGCGACCAACCGTGACGGCACGATCTATCGGGCGATGCCGGGCAGCGATGCTCTCGAGGTCTGGGTGGGACCGCAGCCCGGTACGAACGGGCGCGGCATCGACGTGGACGGCCAGGGCCGAGTGTTCGTCGCAGGCGGGCCCACCGGGGCCGTGCGCGTCCTGGCATCTTCCGGTGAGGTGCTGGCGGTCCTGCCGACTCTCGCGCCGGGATCCTTTCTCAACGATGTGCGCGTGGCGCGCGACGGCTCGGCATACGTGACCGATTCGTCTCTCCCGATCATCTGGCGGGTTCGGCAGGATGGCTCGGGTTGGCTCATCGAGCCGTGGCTCGACGTGGCTCGGTCCATTCCCTACACGCCGGCACTCACCGACTTCGACCTCGGCGGCATCACCACGACGCCGGGCGGCGAGTATCTCCTCGTCACCCAGGGCACGACCGGGCGACTGTGGCGGATCGGGCTCGCCGACCGGAGCGTCACGCAGATACCGGTCGACGGTCCTGCGCTGGTCAATGCCGACGGGATCGCCTTGCGCGGCCACACCCTCCTGGTTGTCCAGAACTTCACCCGCCAGATCAGCACTCTCGTGCTCGACGAGCCGTGGTCGGCCGCGACGACGACCAGGGTCACTCCGACGCCAAGCACCCGGACCTTCACCACCGCGAAGCTGGTCGGCGGGATGCTCTTGGCGGTGGACTCGACCTTCGGCTTCGCGTCGGCACCGGCCGCCGACCGAGTCATTGCCATCCCCGTCGCTACGCTTCGGTGAGTCGGCCCCCGGCCGTCGCCGCAGCCCTCGCACTTCTGGTCCTCGGGGGCGCCGCCTGCACGTCCGGTGGATCGGTGGCCGGCCAGGGTGCCGCGTCCGCGAGCAGCGCCCAGCCCGGCCTCGACCTCACCTTGCTCGCTGCCTCCCGGGACGGTGACCTTGCCGCTGTGCGTAGCGCTCTGGCCGCCGGCGCGTCAGTGCGCAGCGCTGACGACAGCGGTGCGACGGCCTTGGTTCATGCGGCATACGGCAATCATGTCGAGGTCGCGGCGGCACTCGTGGCTGCCGGGGCGGACGTCAACCATCAGGACCGCACGCAGCAGAGTCCCTATCTCATCTCCACCGCCGAGGTCGGCGACGACCCCCGACTCCTCGAGCTCCTGTTGGCCCATGGTGCCGATGTGCGGGCGGTGGACGCATATCGTGGGACCGGGCTGATTCGTGCCGCAGACCGCGGCTTCGAGAGCATCGTGCGCCGGTTGCTCGCCGCCGGCATTGACATCGACCACGTCAACCGGCTCGGGTGGACTGCACTGCTCGAGGCAGTCATCCTCGGTGGCGGCGACGTTGCCCATGAGCGGGTCGTCGCGGTTCTGGTCGCTGCCGGAGCCGACCGCGGGATTCGCGATCATGACGGGCTCACGGCTCTCGATCATGCCCGACGGTCGGGGTACGTCGGCATGATCGCCCTCCTCGAGGCGGGTCCGGCGCGGCCATCGTCTGCGCCGCCGGCTCGAAGAACCGGGCGCAGAACCGAGGGAAGAACCGAGGGAAGAACCGAGGATGACAAGGTCGACTTAGGGCATCCTGCATTGATGGCCCCAATGGCAGGGATAGGTACAAGCGATTGATGTTGACTAGGGTTTTCTGCCGAAGTCATATAGGCTGACTATTGTCAGATTCCGCACCACACAGTGAGGTGTACCCCCCACATGGCTCTCATCGGGTCCGAGATCAAGCCGTTCACCGCCACCGCGTTCAAGAGCGGCGCGTTCGTCGACGTCAGCGACGCCGACCTCAAGGGCAAGTGGTCGGTGGTGTTCTTCTACCCGGCCGACTTCACCTTCGTCTGCCCGACCGAGCTGGGCGACATGG
>CAZNLX010000222.1:0-3267 GCA_964573925.1 uncultured Intrasporangiaceae bacterium | reverse complement strand
CCTCACCCTCGTCACCGGAGCGTGGCTGAGGCGGTCCTGGACCAGCGGCGAGGACGTCTACAGCCACCCCGAGACCTTCCTCGGCGGCATACCGAGCCTGCACCCGGCCCTGCTCAGCGCGGCCGAATCGGTCGCCGGTCTGCCCGGGGCCCGGGCCGTCTCCCTCGTGGCCATGGCCATCGCCACGGTCGCCGTCTTCGTCATCGCCGACGCCCTCCTCGACAGCGGCACCGGGTGGCGGCCCGGGACGATGGCGGCTCTGCTGTTCGCCACGAGCGGGCCGGTCCTGGTCATGTCCCGGCTGGCGATCCACCAGAGCGCCGGCCTGGCCCTCGCGCTCGTCGGCTTCGCCCTGGCCCTGCGCGGCGTGCCCGGGGCGGCTCGATGGCCAGGTCCGGTGGCCACCGCCGCCGCGGCACTGGCCGGCCTCGTGCTGGGGACGGCGATCCTCGTCAGCCACCCGAGTGTCCTCATCGTGGCCGTCGTCCTCGTCATCGTCGGGCAGCGCAGCCTCGGCCCCGGCTCGGGACGGTGGCCCCGAACTCGGGCCGGGGTGCTCGTCGGGTGCGTCCTTCTTCCTCTGGTGCTGTGGTCGGCCGCCGCCGGGACCGGCTGGCTGACCGGTGCCCGGGTGGCGTTGACCCAGGTGGACCTCTCGTCGGAGTGGGGTGCCCGGCTCGTCGAGACGGTGGGCTGGGCGTCAGTGCCGTTGGGGTTGGCGCTGCTTGCGCTCATCGTCGTCGATGATCACCACCGGCCGCTCGTCCGCGTCCTGGCGACCGGGTCGGTCCTGCTCGCGGTCCGCCAGCTCGCCGCGGGAGCCGACCCCGCGGCATACCTCGGTGCCGCCGTGGCCCTGGCGGTCCTGCCGGGGGGATACCTGCTGGCCCGGCTGGTCACCGTGCGCCTGGGCTGGGCGATCCTGGCCGTCCTCGGGTATGCCGCCCTCGCGGCGGGGATGACGCAGTCGCAGTCGGTCTTCCAGACCTGGCCCGACTCCACCCCGCTGGTGCGGCAGGTGTCCTACTCCGTCGATGCGATGCCGTGGATCCGGATGGTGGCCGAGTGCCCCGAGATCGTCCACTACGGACTGTGGGGGCGAGTGGAACCGTGGCAGGTCCAGGGCACCTATCCGGGCAGCTTCTCCTACCGCGGCCAGACCGGCATCGAGGCCCTGCGGATGGCGTTGCGGGACAACTACGTCCAGTTGGTCGTCTTCGACGGGTCGACCGAGGCCGGTCGCGTCATCGACCCGACGGTCTACGGTTTCCGGCTCACCGACACGGTGGCGCAGTCAGGGTCGGGCCGAGTGTGGCGGATCTACCAGCGGTTCGACGCCGTCCCGCCGTCCTGACCGCGGGTAGCCCCGACATCGGCTCGTCGATCCCTGCCCCGCTCGCGGATCCCTGCTCCGCGCGCCGATCCCTGCCAGGGCCCGGTCAGGTCACCCGGTCGGTGGTCAGGACGATCAACTCGGCCAGGACCGCGCCGGCCTGCCGGTCCAGGTATGCCGCCGCCGCGGCCAGGGCTGCGCCGGCGTCGGCCGCGAGCCGGGTGATGTCGGCCTCGACGCGCTCCTGCGCCCCGGTCGCGGTGATCGTCCGGCGCAGCGCCTCGACGCCGTCGAGGTCGAGGTCGGCGCGCCCGAAGAGCTGGTCCCACAGCGCCAAGGCCGCTGCATCGGCCCGATCCAGCGCATAGGCGGTGAGCACGGTCCGCTTGCCCTCGCGCAGATCGTCGCCGGCCGGCTTGCCGGTCTGCGCAGGGTCGCCGAACACCCCGAGCAGGTCGTCGCGCAGCTGAAACGCTTCGCCCAGCGCCAGGCCGTAGGCCGACAGCATCGGCACCGCGGCAGCGTCCACTCCGGCCGCCCGCGCTCCGACGAGCAAGGGCTGTTCGATCGTGTACTTGGCGCTCTTGAAGCGGATGATCTTGCGGGCGGCGGCAAGGCGCTGCTCGGTCGAGAGGCCCGCCCAACTGCGCACCGATTCGAGCATGTCGAGGAACTGCCCACCCATGAGTTGGGTACGCATTCGGTCGAAGGTCGCCCGTCCGCGAGCGAGGTGCTCGGCGGGCAGGCCGCTGGTCGAATAGACCTCGTCGGACCACTGCAGGCACAGATCCCCGGCGAGGATCGCCGTCGCCTCTCCGAACCGGTCACTGTCACCGGACCAGCCGCCCAGAGAGTGCAGCGCGGCGACGGCACGATGCGCGGACGGCATACCGCGTCGGGTGTCGCTGCCGTCCATGACGTCGTCGTGGATGAGCGCGGCGGCCTGGAAGAACTCCATGGCGCTGGCGAACCGCACGAGCGCGTCCGAGTCCGGCTCGCCGGCCGCCCGGTAGCCCCAATAGGCGAAGGCCGCCCGCAGCCGTTTGCCTCCGGTGAGCAGCGCTCGCACCGGGTCCACGAGCGGAGCGAGGTCCTCGTCGAGCTCGGCGAGGACCTGCTCCTGGTGATCCAACTCGGCTTCCAGAGCCGCCTGCACACGGCTGCGCAGCGACTGGCCGTCCAGGGGGTTGGTCACCGTCGCCTTCCATGGACAAGCGGCAGGGCGTATGCCGCGCACGGACTCTCACCCCCCAGCCTACGACGCGCCAGGAGAGTCCACCGACCGCGACAACCTCTGCGGCCCGTGCGACGTAGAGGATGGTGTGACCAGCGAAAGGACGGCCGTGGGAGCGACGCCGAACGAGCGGGACGAGTCGTTCACCCGGTTCGTCGTCGCCAACTCCGATGCCCTGCTGCGGACCGCGTGGCTGCTGACCGGTTCGGTCGACGACGCCCGCGACCTGGTCCAGGTGCGCACGACCGGGGTCGCCGTTGCTGCAGCGCTGATCGTCGTCACCGGATGGGCCCTCACCGGGGAGCGGTTCTCCCGGGGCTCCTTCGTGGAGATCACCGGCCCGGCCGGCCCGGTGACAGTGGAGACGATGCCACGCGAGGTCTTCGTCGCCGACGGCCGGTTCGGGGTCCGCCTCGTCGATGGATCGATCTCGACGCAGGTGGTCACGCCCGAGTCGTCGATGGTCACGGTCGTTCAGTACGCGCCCCGCCGGGGTCGGCGCAGGCGCACGAGGTCCTCGTCCTGCTGCCGATGGGGGAGACTCCCGACCCGGGATCGGTGGTCGTCACACTCGTGCCGGACGCCATTCCGGTGGCGCCGACGCGCATCCTCACGGTGGACGGTCGCCTCGTCGTGTCGGTCCTCCCTACAGCCGGCCCATCGGGTCGACCGCCGTTCGTCGAGATCTCGTATGCCGTCT
>CAZNLX010000221.1:0-3314 GCA_964573925.1 uncultured Intrasporangiaceae bacterium | reverse complement strand
CGAGATCTACACAAGCGTTCACACTCTTTCCCTACACGACGCTCTTCCGATCGACGAGGTACGAGTGACCGAACGGTAACCCAGCCCCTCCGAAATGTCACGTTCCGGTTACGAGACGCCGCTCACCACGTCGTCGAGCGTGGCGGCCAGGGCGTCCCGCCAGCCCGGCAGCCGAGCGACGCCCGCCGCGTCACTGCGGTCGTGCCCCAGGACGCTGTAGGCCGGCCGAACCGCCGGGAGCGGGTAGTCCGCCGTTCCGATCGGCTGGACCCGCTCGGGGTCGTGACCGAGCAGGGTGAACACGGCCCGGGCGAGGCCGAACCAGGTCGTCTCCCCCTCGGAGGTCCCGTGGTAGGTGCCCCCGGGGACGTCGGTCGCGACGAGGTCGGCGATGTACCGAGCCAGATCGCGAGTCGTCGTCGGCTGGCCGCGCTGGTCGTCGACGAACCGGACCGGGCCACCGGCCGCGGCCAGCCGGGCCATCGTTGCGACGATGTTCTTGCCACCAGGGCCGTAGAGCCACGCGGTGCGCACGACGAGGACGTCCGGGCACTCGGCGCGCGCGGCCCACTCCCCCGCAGCCTTGGTCCGGCCGTAGGCCGAGCGCGGCGCGAGCGCCGAGTCCTCGGCATACGGGCTCGTGGCGTCCCCGTCGAAGACGTAGTCGGTCGAGAGGTGAACCATTCTGGCCCCAGCCGCGCGAGCAGCGCGCCCCAGCACGGCCGGACCGACCGCGTTGACCCGGAAGGCCCGGGCCTCGTCGGTCTCTGCCGCGTCGACGGCGGTGTAGGCCGCGCAGTTGACCACCCAGTCGGCCCCGTCCAGGGCAGCCGCGGCCGATGCGGCGTCGGTGATGTCCAACTCCGGAAGGTCCAATGCCACGACCTCGTGCCCGGCGGCCCCGAAGGTCCGGCAGATGGCCCCGCCCAGCATCCCCCGCGCTCCAGCCACGACGATTCGCACGAGGCAGGAGTCTACGGGGCCTCGATCGAGGCCCGGCCGCAGTCGCTAGCCTTGCCCCATGAAGGGGATCATCCTGGCCGGCGGATCGGGCACCCGGCTGCACCCGATCACCAAGGGCATCAGCAAGCAGTTGATGCCGGTCTACGACAAGCCGATGATCTACTACCCGCTGTCGACGCTCATGATGGCCGGCATCCGAGACGTCCTGGTCATCACCACACCCGAGGATTCCGCGCAGTTCCAGCGTCTGCTCGGGGACGGGGCAGAGTGGGGCATCGACATCACGTATGCCGTCCAGCCCAGTCCCGACGGACTGGCCCAGGCCTTCATCATCGGCGCGGACTTCATCGGCGGCGACTCGGTGGCCCTGGTCCTCGGGGACAACATTTTCTACGGCGCCTCCCTGGACGAGCAGCTGCGCGCCGGAGCCACCGGGATCAGCGGCGGGCACGTCTTCGCCTATCACGTGGCCAACCCGCAGCACTACGGCGTCGTCGAGTTCGACGCCGACGGACGGGTCCTGTCGATCGAGGAGAAGCCCGCCCGTCCCAAATCCAACTACGCGGTTCCCGGCGTCTACTTCTACGACAACTCGGTCGTCGAGGTGGCCCGCAACCTGCAACCCAGCGCCCGGGGCGAGTTGGAAATCACCGGCGTCAACGACACCTACCTGCGTCGAGGGGACCTCACCGTCACCGTCCTGCCGCGCGGCACGGCCTGGTTCGACACCGGCACCTTCCAGGGACTGCTGGACGCCAGCCAGTTCGTCCACGTCGTCGAGGCCCGCCAAGGTCACAAGATCGGCTGTGTCGAGGAGATCGCCTGGCGCAACGGGTGGATCGACGACGCTCAGTTGCTCGTGCTGGCCGAACGGCTGGCCAAGAGCGGCTACGGCAGCTACCTGCGGGGCCTGTTGGGCGAGGCGGGAGGCGTCTGATGGAGTTCCGACCGTTGGCCGTCGAGGGCGCCTGGGAGGTCACCCCCAACCAGTTCCCCGATCCCCGAGGGCTGTTCTCCGAGGGTTTCCGGGCCGATCACCTGGCCGAACACATCGGCCACCCGATGTCTGTCCGGCAGACGAACATCAGCGTGTCGCGGGCCGGCGCGGTCCGTGGCGTGCATTACGCGGCCGTTCCCCCGTCGCAAGCCAAGTACGTCACCGCGGTGCACGGGGTGTTCCTCGACGTCATCGTCGACATCCGGGTCGGCTCGCCCACCTTCGGCCGATGGGACACGGTCCGGTTGGACACGGTGGACCGCCGAGCGGTCTACCTGTCCGAGGGTCTGGGCCACGCCCTCATCTGCCTGGAGGACGGGACGACCGTCTACCTGTGCAGCGAGGTCTACAACCCGGTCCTCGAACGCACCGTCACCCCCTTGGACCCGGCCCTGGCCCTGCCGATTCCCCAAGGCTTGGTCCCGATCCTGTCCGAACGCGACACCGACGCCCCGACGCTGGCCGTCGCAGCGGCCGCCGGCCTGCTGCCTCGCTACGACGAGTGCCTGGCCTACCGCCGTTCCCTGGAAGGCTGACCGGTATGCCGCCCACCTCCCCCGCCCCTGGGCCACAACCGCAGCCCCCAACCGGCCCCGGCCGGGCAGTCGATCGGGCGGTCGCTGTTCGCCGAGGGGTCGCCGACCTTGCCCGCGCCGCCCGCGCCGTGCGCCTCCGGGCCGCCGACGTCGCCGACGTCGCCGCGACCCGCGGCACCACGCTGCGGCCCCTGGTCACGGCAACGGCCGCCCGAGCCTCCCGTGAGGCGGGTCGCCTGGCCGGTCGGGCCAAGGACCTCGCCAGACCCGAGCGGATCCCCCGCCCCGGGCTGGCCACCGTGCACGGGCGTTCGATGGAGCCCACCCTGCACGAGGGCGACCGCCTCGTCGTCCTCTGGGGCGGGCCGATCATCCCGGGCCGGATCTCGCTCGTCCGGTTGCCGGACAGCCCCGGGGGCCCCCGGCCGTTGTCGGTCAAGCGGGTCTCCGGGCCGGAAGCCGACCGCCCGGGCCACTGGTGGATCGAGCGGGACAACCCACGGGAGGGCGTCGACTCCTGGCAGGTGGGCGGCATACCCGCGCAGGACGTCGCCGCGCTGGTCGTCGCACGGATCCCCGCCCTGCCCGCGCTGCGAGGTTCGCTCCGGCGAGTCACCCGAGGTAAGTTGGGGTGATCCGGCGGCCCGACCGAGCGGCCCACCGGATCGACGACGAAGGGACCCCCATCATGCGTTTGCGCTTCTTCGCCAAGCCCGTCGAGGTCAGCGCCCACTGCGACCTGCCGTGCGGCGTCTACGACCCGGCCCAGGCCCGCATCGAGGCCCAGTCGGTCAAGGCCACCATCGAGAAGGCCCTGG
>CAZNLX010000220.1:0-3323 GCA_964573925.1 uncultured Intrasporangiaceae bacterium | reverse complement strand
GGCCCACACGAGGTAGAGGACCATCGCCAGGCCGATGCCCACCGCGGTGAGCCGCAGCCGGTCCCAGCGCACTCCAGGGACCCGAAACGCCGCCGGACGGCACAGCCAGGCCATCGCCGCGAAGAACACCAGGCCCAGCGGAGCCACCGGCACCCCGAAGAGCTTGGACCACTCGCTCTCGGTCACCTTGGCGCAGTTGAGGGTCTCGCCCTCAGGACAGGCCAGGCTCGTGCCGCCGGAGAAGGCGTCGACGGTCAGGTAGATCGACACGAGGAAGCCGACGAGGCAGATCGCCAAGGCCGCCTTCGGCAGCCAGGTCGGGACAATCCGATCACGCGAGGACCGCACGCGCGCGACGTTCGGCTCGGTCGAGGTCGGGCGACCCGGGCGGCCGGGGCGGCCGCCGGCAGTGGCGTTCACTTGAGCGTCGCCGCGGCCGCGACCACACCGGGTGCCGTGCACACGGCCGTGGGCTGCTGGTTGGTGGCCTTGCAGATCTGCGCGGTGAGCAGGTTCGCCGCCCCGTTGACGCCCTTGGCGATGTCGGAGGTCGGATCGGCCAGGGCCGCGGCGATCTCCGCCTGGGTCTTGCCCAGCAGGACCTGGCTGTCGTAGGACGCCCCCGCCTGGATCGAGGTGCCCCCGATGGTGATCCATGGGATGGCGCCCTTGGACTGGACGTAGGGCGGCGCGTTGTAGGTCTGGAAGAGCGCCAGGTCCTCGCCCTCGAGGGTGTCGAGCTTGCCCCACTGGCCGTTGGTCATCTTGTTGGTCGCCGTCTCATAGCCAGTGAACGACAGGTGCTCGCTGGTGAAGGTCGCACCGTGGAAGGACATCGACGGGGTGTTCGGGTTGACCTCGGGCGCCGGCGCGGAGAAGGACGAACTGAGGTTGTTCCACGTGCCAAACCGAGACAACGCCACGACGAGCGGCCAGCGCTGCGTGGCGCAGAAGGGGCAGTACTCCGCGCCCACGTAGACCACCCGAGGCTTGCCGTCCTTGGTCAGGGCCGGGGCGTCGATCGTCTTCGGGCCGTTGCTGGCGGTGCCCACACCCACGGTGTCCAGCGCCGCCGCGGGCACGCCGGTCACCTTGGCGAAGGTGGCCTGGTCCAGCGGGGAAGCCGACTGCCCGGCGATGTCCTTCGTCCCCTGCAAGGCGGCCACGACCAGGGCGACGACGACGATGACCACGACGCCGACCGTGGCCCCGGCGATCATCAGCTTGCTGCGACGCTCGGCCTTGGCCTGTTGGGCGCGCAACTCGGCCAGGCGGGCGTTCTGCACGCGCGCGCTCTTCCCCACGGCATACTCCTCGCTTTTCGGGCACCGCGACGTGGCGGTGCGCTCATGCTAACCAGAGAGCGTGTGCGCGTCGCGCACCCTATCGACGTCGCTGCGCAGCCGTCCCGCGCTGGCGAGCGATCTCGTAGAGCGCCACACTCGCCGCGACCCCCGCGTTGAGCGATTCGACCGGACCGGCCATCGGGATCGAAACCACCCGGTCGCAGGTCTCGCGGACCAGACGGGAGAGGCCCTTGCCCTCCGACCCGACGACGACGACGATCGGTTCCTCGGCCAGGTCGAGCTCGGGCAGGCTGAGGTCGCCGTCCATGTCGAGCCCGACAACGAAGAAGCCGGCCTTCTGGTAGCGCTCCAACGCCCGGGTGAGGTTGCCCGCCAGCGCAACCGGCACCCGGGCGGCGGCACCGGCCGAGGTCTTCCAGGCGCTGGCCGTCATGCCGACCGAGCGCCGCTCCGGGACGACCACGCCGTGCCCACCGAAGGCTGCGACCGACCGGACGATGGCACCGAGATTGCGCGGGTCAGTGATTCCGTCGAGGGCGACAACGAGCGGGACGCCCGGTGCCTGGGGATCGACGAAGTCGTCCGGGTCGGCATACGTGTAGGCAGGCACCTGGAGCGCCACGCCCTGGTGCACGGCGCCATCGGTCAGCCGGTCCAGTTCGCCGCGGGGACATTCGAGCACCGGTATGCCGCGTCGCGTCGCCTGGGTGAGCGCCTCCCGGACCCGATCGTCCGAGTCGATCCGGCTGGCGATGTAGAGGGTCGACGCCGGGATGTCCGCGCGGAGGGCCTCGACGACCGAATTGCGCCCGGCGACCATCTCGGAACTCGGCTTCGCGCGTCGGCCACCGGACCCCGCACCACCGGAACGGCCGCCACCGCTCGCGCCCGGCCGACCGCCCCCGGAGGTGGGCCGGGACGGGGAACCGGGGCGGGCGGCATACCGATCCTGCTTCTGGGCCCGTTGGTGCGCGGGATGGTTCTCGCGGTCGACGGCCTTGGGCGTCGGGCCCTTGCCCTCGAGGCCGCGGCGGCGCTGACCACCCGAACCGACCGTTGGGCCCTTGGCGCTCTTGCGCACCGCACCCCGGCGCTGGGAGTTTCCGGCCACGTCAGGCCTCCCCGCCGACGGTCCGGCGGACCAATGACCACCGTGGCCCGGACGCCGTGTCCTCGATGGCGATCCCGGCGGCGGTCAACTGGTCGCGAATCGCGTCGGCTCGTTCGAAATCGCGGGCCGCCCGGGCGGCTTGGCGCGCCTGCAACTGCGCCTGGATGAGCGCATCGAGGGCCTCGGTGGCATCACCCTGCCCGGCGGTCGAACTGCCCGCCCAATTGGCCGCGAGCGGGTTGACGCCCAGGACGTCGGTCATGGCGACGATGGTGGCGGCCAAGTCGGCGGCGCCGTCGAGGTCGCCGTCGTCGAGCGCAGTATTGGCCGCCCGGACGGTGTCGTGGACGACCGCGAGCGCACCCGACACGTTGAGGTCGTCGTCCATCGCCTCGCGGAAGGCCTCGGGGAGGGTGGCACGGGTGCCTCGGTCGGCCAGGGGCCGAACCTGGTCGACCCGCTCCAGCAGCCCCTCGATCCGGTCCACGGCGGCGCCGGCCTCGGCGAGCGAGCCCTCGTGGTATTCGATCATCGACCGGTAGTGGGCGGCGGTGAGGTAGTAGCGGACCGCGAGCGGCCGGGCCACCTTGGTCACCGCCTGGACCTCCAGGGCGTTGCCCAGCGACTTGCCCATCTTCTGGTTGCGCACGGTCACCCAGGCGTTGTGCAGCCAGTAGTTCGCAAACGGCAGGCCAGCCGCGCGCGACTGGGCCTGCTCGTTCTCGTGGTGCGGGAAGCGCAGGTCGATGCCGCCGCCGTGGATGTCGAAGGCGTCGCCGAGATAGCGCCGGGCCATCGCCGAGCACTCCAGGTGCCAGCCCGGCCGGCCAGCGCCGAAGTGGGTCGGCCACTGGGCACTCTCCGGCTCGCCGGTCTTGTGGCCCTTCCACAGCGCGAAGTCGCGC
>CAZNLX010000219.1:0-3342 GCA_964573925.1 uncultured Intrasporangiaceae bacterium | reverse complement strand
AGGCTGCGATAGAAGCCATGCGCCGGGGTGTTCCAGTCCAGCACCCACCACTCGAATCTCGGGTAGCCTCGCTCGACCGCGATCCGAGCCAGTTCGGTGAGCAGCATCCGCCCCAGCCCCAGGCCGCGCGCCTCCGGCCGGACGAAGAGGTCCTCCAGCCAGATCCCGTGCCGCACCTTCCAGGTGGAGAAGGTGACGTACCAGATGGCGATCCCGGCGATCGACCACCCGCTGTCGCTCTCGTGGCTGCCAGACTCGCGGACCTCGGCGACATGGCAGAACACCTGCGGGTTGGGCCCGAAGAGGTGCTCACGCAGGTCCTCGACGGTCCCCTCGACCGCATCGGGCTCCTTCTCGTAGACCGCCAGGCCCACGATGAGCTCGTGGATCGTCGCGCAGTCCGCGGGGGCGGCATACCGGATGCGGGTCTCGGCCATCCCCCGAGGGTATGCCGCGTCGCCGAGGTCAGTGCCCGCTCCGACACGCCATCGGTCTGATCACGCGGCAAGATGGGTCGTGGGCCCAGCCTTCGGGACCGGGCGGGCACCTGGCGAACGTGCCGCCCAGGGTGACAGGAGACCGCCGGTGGATCTCGTTGGCTTCTTCGCGGAATTGCGGCATGGGATGCCCGAGGGCGGTTCGATCCGCAACGCACTCGCGACCCCACTCAACGCTCGCGACCGCGTTGTCGTTGCCCAGTACCTTCGGTCGGCCAGTGTTCTCGTGGCGACGTCACAACGAGCCGGCGACGCATTGGACATCTCGCTTGCGGATGTCAGCGGCATCTCCATTCGGACCGACGGGCTGGCCATGTGGCCCGAGGATCTGCCTACTACGTCGAGACCTATGGAGTTGCCGTTCCCGATGATCTGGTTGCCAGGGCTCGGTTGGGCGCGCCGACAGCACTCTCGGTCGAGGAGTTGATGGAGATCGCGTCGATGGTGTGGGAGGCCGGATCGACGAGCCATGGGACGTCTTCCGCCGCCAGTGGCGAGTGAGTAGCCGCGGGTCGCTGGAGCGGGTCGGTTCTTCCGGGCGCTCAGGCGCGGGTCGCGGCATACCGGCGCAGCGCCTCTTCGCGCTCGGCAGCGTGGTCGAGGATGCGCGTGGGATAGCCCGCGGCATACCCCAGCGGGTGGCGCCACGGCTCGTGCGCGGCGGCCCCCGGCAGGTGGGCCAGTTCGGGCACCCAGCGGCGGACATAGGCGCCGTCCGGGTCGAAGCGCAGCCCCTGGCCGACCGGGTTGAACACCCGGAAGTAGGGCGCGGCATCAGTGCCGGTCCCGGCGCACCATTGCCAGCCGTGTGAGTTCGAGGCGAGGTCGCCGTCGCGCAGCAGCCCGAGGAAGTGCCGCGCCCCGTGCGGCCACCAGACGTGCAGGTCCTTGACGAGGAAGCTCGCGGTGACCATCCGCACCCGGTTGTGCATCCAGCCCGTCGCGGCCAACTGGCGCATCCCGGCGTCGACGAACGGGAAGCCGGTGCGCCCCGACTGCCAGACCTGGAAACCCGCGCCCGGCTCGTCGTAGGTCATCCCCGGCATCGGCCGCAGGTCGGCCCACGCCGACTCGGGGTGGTGCCAGAGGACGTCGGCGTAGAACTCCCGCCAGGCCAGTTCGGTGACATAGGTGTGCGCGCCGGGGCTGCCCGCGGCGGGGGAGCGGGCCAGGTGGGCCAGCAGGGTCCGCGGGTGCACTTCGCCGAACTTGAGTGCTTCGGACAGCCGCGAGGTCCCGTCGAGGTCGGGTCGGTCCCGGTGGTCGGCGTAGTCCGCGAGGCCGCCGTCGAGGAAGTCGCGCCATCGCGCCAGCGCCGCCGCCTCGCCGACGGGAGCTTCGGCGCCGGGCGTCTCGGGTATGCCGTCGGACGGCACATCGGCCAGCCCCGCCAGTCGGGTCGGCATCGGAGCCGGCCCTGGGGCACCGTGCGCTCGCCAGGCTCGCGCGAACGGGGTGAAGACCCGATAGGGCGTGCCGCCGCCAGTCAGCAGGGTCCCCGGACCGATCGCGTATGCCGTCCCGCTCGCCACCAGCGCCCGACGCCCTCGCGGGTCGGACTCCAGCGCCGCCCGGACCGCGGCATCGCGCCGCCGTCCGTAGGGCGTCGACTCCGCGGTGACGTGGACGGTGTCGGCGCCGACCTCCCGGGCCAGGGCCGGGACCACGGCGGTGGGCGAGCCGTGGCGGACGACGAGGCGCACGGCATACCGGGCCTGCAGGTCCGCGTCGAGAGCGCGCAAGGAGGCGGCGAGCCGGGTGCGCCGAGCGGCACCGGCGGCGGCCCACAGCGGAGGATCGAGGACGAAGAGCGGGACGACGGCGCCCCGGGGACCCGACTCGGCCGCTGCGGCGAGCAGGGCGGGCTGGTCGGCGAGGCGCAGGTCGCGGCGCACCCACCACACGGTGGCGCTCATCGATGAGAGGCTAGCCCCGTGACCGACATGATCGACACCACGGAGATGTATCTGCGGATCATCTTCGAACTCGAGGAGGACGGCATCCCGCCGATGCGGGCCCGGATCGCCGAGCGGCTCGGGCACTCCGGGCCGACCGTGTCGCAGACCGTCGCGCGGATGGAGCGCGACGGGCTGCTCACCGTCACCGGCGACCGCACCCTGGCGCTGTCGGAGTCCGGGCGGCTGGCCGCGACCCGGGTCATGCGCAAGCACCGGATCGCCGAGCGGCTGCTCGTCGAGGTGTTGGGGCTGGAGTGGGAGTTCGCGCACGCCGAGGCCTGCCGGTGGGAACACGTCATCTCCGACGAGGTCGAGCGCCGGATCCTGCGGTTGCTGGGCACGGCGAGCCGGTCGCCCTACGGGAACGAGATCCCTGGCCTGGCCGAGCTCGGCTCAGGTGCGGCCGGGGGGCGTGCGGCCGGTGCCCCGGGCGCCCAGGGCGACGGACCGACCGAGGGGCGAGACGATGAGCGTTCGGTGCTCGATCTGTTGATCCAGGCCGGCACGGACCCGGCGGGGACCTCCCGCGGCGCGGATCGGGACGAGGCGGGCCCGGGCGCTGCGCTCGATGGTGCGGAGTTCGGTCCCCGCGACGGGCTCCTCGTGGACACCCAGCGGATCGGTGAACCGGTCCAGGTTGACCACTCGACCCTCACGCTGCTCACGGCCGCCGGACTCGTGCCCGGGCGTTCGGCGCGGATCGCCTTGGTGGACAAGGAGATCCGCGCGGTCGCCGAGGATGCTGCGGAGTGGGTGCCGGTGACTGTGCCGGCTGAGGTCGCGGCATACGTCTTCGTCCTGCCGCGCGGCTGAGACGTCCTCCCGCGACGTATGCCGCGTCGCCGGCCTCGGTCGCGGGGTGCGGCGTGCGCGTGGGCCGGGCGGGT
>CAZNLX010000218.1:0-3367 GCA_964573925.1 uncultured Intrasporangiaceae bacterium | reverse complement strand
TCGCGCCGCGCGGCAGGTCGGCGAGGTTGGCCTTGAGCGCCGCCGGGTTCATCGCGACGAGGACGTCGGGGGAGTCGCCGGGGGTGAGGACGTCATGGTCGGCGATGTGCAACTGGAAACTCGACACCCCGTGGATGGTCCCCTGTGGGGCCCGGATCTCGGCGGGGAAGTTGGGCAGCGTCGACAGGTCGTTGCCGTGGAAGGCGGCATCGGAGGTGAAGCGGTCTCCGGTCAGCTGCATCCCATCGCCGGAGTCTCCGGCGAATCGGATGACGACGCGTTCCAGTTGCTGGACAGGCTTGCTCATAGGGTGGTCACCGGGCCCTTGGAATCCACGTCGCCGTGGGGGCCACGGCGCCTGGGCCCCATCGTAGGACGTGACTCCCGAAACCGTCTCTAGGTGACCGCTCCTGAGGAACGGAGCGTCGCGATCCGCTCCGGACCGTAGCCCAACTCGGCGAGCACGGCGTCGGTGTGTTGTCCCGGCCGAGGCGAGGGCCGGGTCTGTGTCGGGGTGGTCGAGAAGCGAGGCGCCGGGACCGGCAGCACCGGGCCGTCGCCGCCACCGACCGGCAGGTATGCCGCCCGCGCGGCCAGGTGCCCGTGGGTGGGCGCCTCGTCGAGGTCGAGGACCGGGGCAACGCAGGCGTCGGTCTGCTCGAGGACCGCGCACCACTCGTCGCGGGTCCGGCCGCGGAAGAAGTCGGCCCACAGCGCCTTGGCTTCCGGCCAGCGTCGCTGGTCGAGCCGGCGGTCGGGCTGCCGCGGGTCGTCGGCGGACAACTCCAACCCGGCGTGCTCGCGCAGCAGTCGCAACAACTCGTCGTAGAACTGCGGCTCCAACGGGCCGACCGCCAGGTGCCGCCCGTCGGCGCACTCGTAGACCTCGTAGAACGGCGCGCCGGTGTCCAGGATGTTCCGGCCAGCCGGTTGCCCCCACATCCCGGCGATCCGCAGCGCATGGGTGAAGGTCGTCAGATAGGACGCGCCGTCCATGATCGCGGCGTCGATGACCTGACCGGCTCCCGTGCGTTGGGCGGCATACACGGCGGCGAGCAGGCCCGAGACGAGCAGGAGCGCGCCCCCGGCGACGTCGCCGAGATAGGGGCCGGGCAGGACCGGCCGGGGCACGCTGCCGTCGCCGCTGTCACGGACGACCCCGGACAGCAGGCCTGCGGTGGCCGTATAGGTGAGGTCGTGGCCGGCATACCGAGCCTGCGGGCCGTCCTGCCCCCAGCCGGTCATCCGCGCGTAGACCAGCCGGGGGTTGCGAGCGAAACAGACGTCGGGTCCCAGGCCGAGCCGTTCCATGACCCCCGGGCGGTAGGGCTCGATGAGGGCGTCGGCGCCTGCGGCGAGGTCGAGGAGGACCTCCCGACCGCCGGGAGACTTGAGATCGAGGCACATCGAGCGCCGGCCCCGGCGCAGCACCGGCAGATCGAACGGGCCGGCGCCGCTGAGGCGGTCGATCCCGATGACGTCGGCGCCGAGGTCGGCAAGCACCATCCCGGCGAACGGTCCCGGGCCGATGCCGGCGAGTTCGACGACGCGCAGCCCCGCGAGAGGGCCGGACGGGCGATCGGCGCCGCCGACGGAGTCGGACTCGGCTGGCTGCGTGGTCACGGTCTCCACGGTATGCCGTCGCCTGCGCGGCGCAACGGCTGACCCCCGCGGGAATCCTCAACCCCTGGCAAGCACATCCCCCTGGGGTAGGGCGCTGAATGCCCCGCGCTCGGAATTCCTCCGCGTGTGTGAGGAAATCCGGGCTCCGGGCCTGCTCCGGCCCCGGACTCCTCCCGCGTGTGTGAGGAAGTCCGTGAAGAGAGGGGGCGGGGGCCAACGAACTGAGGCGGTGATCACTGGCCGTGATCAGCGCCTCAGTGTCGCCGCGACCTGATCACTGCCCGTGATCACCGCCTCAGCCTCGCCCGGCGAGGTATGCCGCCCACGCGGTACTCCGTCGGCCCCCAGCAACCTCGCGCGCTCCATCCGACGCGCAAGCAGCCCCAGGGGAACAACGCGTTGCGGCTCTCACGTTGAGCCGGTCATGCACAAGCACTACAACGGCCTCAAGACCGCAGCCCTCTTCGGTGCCATCTGGGCGCTGTTGCTCGGTCTGGGCGCACTCGTGTCCGGGGGCCGCTTCATCTGGATCTTCGCGCTCATCGGGCTCGCAACGACCGCCTACGGCTACTGGAACAGCGACAAGCTGGCCATCCGGGCGATGCGGGCCTACCCGGTGAGCGAGGCCCAGGCCCCGGCGATGTACCGGATCGTCCGGGAACTGTCGACCAAGGCCGGCAAGCCGATGCCCAGGCTCTACATCAGCCCGACCGACGCCCCGAATGCCTTCGCCACCGGCCGCAACCCCGACAACGCCGCCGTCTGCTGCACCGAGGGAATCCTGCGCCTTCTCGACGAACGCGAACTGCGGGGGGTGCTCGGACACGAGCTCATGCACGTCTACAACCGCGACATCCTCACCTCGTCGGTCGCCGCTGCCATCGCCGGGGTCATCACCTCGGCGGCCCAGATGCTCATGTTCGCCGGTATCTTCGGCGGTGGCTCCTCCGACGAGGACCGCCCCAACCCGCTGGCCATGCTCGGGTTCGCCCTGCTCGCGCCGATGGCCGCCACGGTCATCCAACTGGCGATCAGCCGGACCCGCGAGTACGACGCCGACGAGGACGGCGCCGCGCTCACCGGCGACCCGCTCGCGCTCGCCTCGGCGCTGCGCAAGCTCGAACTCGGGGTCGCCCGCGCCCCGCTGGCCCCGCAGCAGCAGCTCGTCAACGCCAGCCACATGATGATCGCCAACCCGTTCCGGGCCCAGGACGTCTCCCGGTTGTTCTCCACCCACCCGCCGATGCACGAGCGGGTCCGTCGGCTGGAGACGATGGCCGGCGGTCACCAAGCGCGCTGAAACGCAGTCACCGGCAACACCCGCCCACGGGCATGCCGCCTGGCAGACTCGCCGTCGTGCCTTCCCTCTCGCGCATCGACGCGCAGGCTCGCGCCGCTGACCTCTCCGTCGACGGGTATGCCGTCGCCCTCGACCTGCGCGGGGCTGCCGCGGTGGAGGCCGAGCACTTCGGCTCCCGCACCGTCGTCACCTTCCGCGCCGCCCGGGACGGGGTGGCGACCTGGATCGACCTCAAGGCCCACGCCGTGCACGAGGCGGTGCTCGACGGCATACCCCTGGATCTGGCTGCCTGGCGGGACGGGCGACTGGCCCTGCCGCCGCTGGCCGCCGGGGCGCACACTCTCGTCGTCGACGCGACGATGGCCTTCCGCCGCGACGGGTCGGGGATGCACCGGGCGGTCGACCCGGCCGACGGGCAGGCCTATGTCTACGTCCAGTCCTTCC
>CAZNLX010000217.1:0-3374 GCA_964573925.1 uncultured Intrasporangiaceae bacterium | reverse complement strand
CGTGCTCGCCACCGGCCTGCTGCGCTGGGCACCCTTCTTCCTGCTGCCCCTGGGGGTCGGTCTGTGGGCCGCGGCTCACCGCCGGGAGCGTGACCTTCTCGCCGGGGTGACCACCGTCGTCGGCTCGGCCCTGATGACCGTCGTCGCCTACGACGCCGGGGGAGGAACCGACCTGCGCCGGGCCGCGTGGCTGGCCCTGGGCCAGTTCCTCTACTTCGCCGGCACGGTCTTCTACGTCAAGTCGATGATCCGCGAGCGCGATGACCCGCGCTATCTCGCCGGCTCGATCGCCTTCCATGCGGCCTCGGCGGTCGGGCTGGCGGTCGTCTCAGTCCCGCTCGCCGCGATCTTTGCGGCGTTGACCCTGCGGGCCTGGTGGGTGCCCCGGCTGGGCTGGACCCCCAAACAGGTCGGGATCGCCGAGATCGTCGCGACGACGGCCGTTGCCCTCGTGTCTCTGTTCACCATCTGAGCGGTCCAGGCCGACGGGACTAGCCTGAGCCGCAGCATCGCGATCAAGGAGAGACGAGTCCCATGCCGCACCTGCGCTCCCGCACCACCACGCACGGCCGCAACATGGCTGGGGCCCGAGCCCTGTGGCGGGCCACCGGGTTGACCGACGAGGACTTCGGCAAGCCGATCGTCGCGGTCGCCAATAGCTACACCCAGTTCGTCCCCGGGCACGTGCACCTCAAGGATCTCGGCGACCTCGTCGCCGGGGCGGTCCGTGACGCGGGGGGAGTGGCGCGGGAGTTCAACACGATCGCGGTCGACGACGGCATCGCCATGGGGCACCACGGCATGCTCTACAGCCTGCCCAGCCGCGAGATCATCGCCGATTCCGTCGAGTACATGGTCAACGCCCACGCGGCCGACGCGCTCGTCTGCATCAGCAACTGCGACAAAATCACTCCCGGGATGCTGCTAGCCGCGCTTCGGCTCAACATTCCCACCGTCTTCGTCTCCGGTGGGCCGATGGAGGCCGGCACTGCGGTGATCGGGGCGGACGGCACCGCAACGACCCGCTTGGACCTCATCGACGCGATGATCAAGGCCGTCGACGAGGGCGTGTCCGACGACGACATCGCCACCATCGAGCGTTCGGCCTGCCCCACCTGCGGTTCATGCTCGGGGATGTTCACCGCCAACTCGATGAACTGCCTGCTCGAGGTCGTCGGCCTCGCACTCCCCGGCAATGGTTCAACCCTGGCCACCGCCGCTGCCCGCAGGGGCTTGTTCGAGAACGCGGGTCGCCTCGTCGTCGAGCTCGCCCGGCGCTGGTATGCCGCGGACGGCACCGAAGACGCGAGCGTGCTGCCGCGTTCCATCGTCACTCGCGAGGCCCTGGCCAACGCCATGCGCGTGGACATCGCCATGGGTGGGTCGACGAACACGATCCTGCACCTGCTGGCGGCAGCCCAGGAGGCCGACGTCGACTTCGACCAGCACGACATCGACGACCTCTCCAGGGTCACTCCCTGTCTGTGCAAGGTGGCCCCGAACACGAACCGCTACTACATGGAGGACGTCCACCGCGCCGGCGGGATCGTGGCGATCATGGGGGAACTGCACCGTGCCGGGATGCTCGACGACGCGGTGCACGCGGTGCACGCCCCGTCGTTGCAGGCCTGGCTGGACGAGTGGGACATCCGTGGGGGGAAGGCGAGCGACGCGGCATACGAGCTCTTCCACGCCGCGCCCGGTGGGGTCCGCACGACCGAGGCGTTCTCCTCGACGAACCGTTGGGCCAGCCTGGATACCGATGCGCAGGCCGGGTGCATCCGCTCGGTTGAGCACGCCTACACGGCCGACGGCGGGCTGGCGGTCCTCACCGGCAACCTCGCCCCGGACGGCTGCATCGTCAAGACGGCCGGCGTCCCGGACCACCAGTGGACCTTCCGTGGCCCGGCGAAGGTGGCCGAGAGTCAGGAACAGGCCGTCGACATGATCCTCGCCGGGCGAGTGGTCGCCGGGGATGTCGTCGTCGTGCGCTACGAAGGGCCCAAGGGTGGGCCGGGGATGCAGGAGATGCTCTACCCGACCTCCTACCTCAAGGGCGTGGGCCTCGGTCCCCAGTGCGCGCTCATCACCGACGGACGGTTCTCGGGCGGGTCGTCCGGCCTCTCGGTCGGTCACGTTTCGCCGGAGGCGGCCTCGGGCGGGCCGATCGGGCTGGTCCGGGACGGTGACGAGATCGAGTTCTCCATCCCCGACCGCTCGGTCACCCTGCACGTCTCCGACGGGGAACTGGCCCGCCGTCGGTCCGAGCAGGACGCCGCCGGCTGGCGGCCGACGAACCGCGAACGTGAGGTGTCCGCCGCGCTACGGCTGTTCGCGATGTTCGCCCAGTCAGCCGACAAGGGCGCCGCGCGCAAGGTGCCCTGACCGCGCCGGCGATCCCGGCAGAATGACCGGATGCTGCGCAGACTCGCCCTCGTGCGTCCGCCCTCGCCTCGGCTGGCCGAGGGCATCGTCACTCACGTCGAGCGCTCGACGCCCGACATCGGCCTCGCCCGACGGCAGTGGGAGGACTACCGCGAGGCCCTGGAGGCCGGTGGCTGGGCGATCGTCGAAGCGCCGGCGGTCGACGACTGCCCCGACGGGGTGTTCATCGAGGACCAGGTCGTCGTCTACGGCGATCTGGCGGTGCTGTGTCGCAGTGGAGCCCCGGAACGTCGCCGCGAGCAGGACGGTCTCCAGGCCCTGCTCACCGGCCTGGGCTACCGCATCACCCGCATCGAGGAGCCGGGCCTGCTCGACGGCGGGGACGTCCTCAAACACGGTGGCATGGTGTGGGTCGGGGTGGCCGAGAAGGGGGGCAGGTCCGACCATGACGGCGTCCGCCAGCTCGGTGAGGCCCTCGCCCCGCTCGGGGCCCAGGTCCGAGCCGTCCCGCTGGAGGGAGTGCTGCACCTGAAGTCCGCCGTCACCGCACTGCCGGACGGACGGATCCTTGCCGGTCCGAGCGTGAGTCCGATCATCACCCGATGGCCGGGCTGGACCGACCAGGAGGGCGGGACCGACCCCGTGCTGGCCGTGCCGGAGGACTCCGGTGCGCACGTCGTCATCCTGGGCCCGGATCACGTCCTGCTGGCCGACTCGGCACCGCGCACGGCGCAGGTGCTGCGCGAACTCGGTTGGCGGGTGACCACGGTGGGGATCAGCGAGTTCGAGAAGCTCGAAGGCTGCGTGACCTGTCTGTCGGTTCGGTTGCGCGGCTGAACCGGTGCCGGTGGCCCAGGTCACAGGCCGGATGGTGAGACGTGAGCGTCTCACGGTTGACACGGCATACCCCTGGCTAGCACGGTGGGGGCGTGACCCAGGTCCTCGTACTCTCCAGGCGCGTGTGACGCACCTGCCGTCACTCGCGCGCC
>CAZNLX010000216.1:0-3382 GCA_964573925.1 uncultured Intrasporangiaceae bacterium | reverse complement strand
TGCCCGGCGGGGAGTCCACCGTCATGGACAAGCTCCTGCGGGCCTTCGAGCTCTTTGAACCCCTGCGCGAGCGGTTGCGCGGCGGGCTACCCGCCTACGGCTCCTGTGCCGGGATGATCCTGCTCGCCGACCGAGTCACCGATGCGACGGCGGACCAGCAGACTCTCGGCGGCATCGACATGACCGTGCGACGCAACGCCTTCGGGCGCCAGGTCGACTCGTTCGAGCAGGACGTCCGGTATGCCGCGTGGCCGGAACCGGTCCGCGCCGTCTTCATCCGGGCGCCGTGGGTCGAGCAGGTGGGGGAGCCGGTGGTGGTCCTCGCGCGGGTCGAGGGCGGGCGGGCCGACGGGCGGATCGTCGCGGTCCGCCAGGGCCCGTTGCTCGCCACGTCCTTCCACCCGGAGGTGACCGGGGACATCAGGGTGCACGCCCAGTTCGTGGAGATGGTGGCCGAGCGAGCCGGGTAGGATCGGTGGGTTAGGTCGAGGGCGGAAAACTCAAGGACGGGCTCATGAGCGGTCACTCCAAATGGGCGACCACGAAGCACAAGAAGGCGGCGATCGACGCCAAGCGCGGCAAGCTCTTCGCCAAGCTCATCAAGAACATCGAGGTGGCGGCGCGCACCGGCGGCGGTGACCCCCTGGGCAACCCCACGCTCTGGGATGCCATCTACAAGGCGAAGAAGTCCTCGGTCCCCAACGACAACATCGACCGGGCCGTCAAGCGTGGCTCCGGGGCCGAGGCCGGGGGAGCGGACTACAAGGAGATCATCTACGAGGGCTACGCGCCCAATGGGGTCGCCCTCTACATCCAGTGTCTCACCGACAATCGCAACCGAGCCGCGGCAGAAGTTCGCACCGCGCTGACCCGCAACGGCGGTAACCTCGCCGACCCAGGTTCGGTCGCCTACATGTTCAATCGCAAGGGTGTCGTCATCGTCCCCAAGGGCAGCCACACCGAGGACGCCCTTCTCGAGGTCGTCCTGGACGCGGGCGCCGAGGAGATCAACGACCTGGGCGAGGCCTTCGAAATCGTTTCGGAGGCGAGCGATTTCGTCGAGGTCCGCAAGGCGCTGCAGGCGGCCGGCATCGACTACGACTCGGCCGAGGCCACCTTCATTCCGAGTGTCGAGGTGGCCCTCGACCTCGAAGGGGCCCGCAAGATGATGCGGGTGATCGACGCGCTCGAGGACTCCGACGACGTGCAAAACGTCTATGCCAACGGTGACGTCAGCGACGAGATCCTCGCTCAGCTCGACGAGGAGTAGCTCCGCGGCGCCGGACCCGGCGCGGTCCGTCCCAGGCCCGCACCGGCACTCACCTCGAGCTCGCGCTCAGGTCCGCACGATCGCGTCCAGTTCGACCTCCAGCAACCAGCGGGGGTCGAGCAACGCCGAGACGATGACCATCGTCGAGGCCGGGCGCACGTCGGCGAACACCTCTCCGTGTGCCACCGAGGCCGCCTCGGCCGCCTCGGGGGTGACCAGGTACGTACGGGTCCGGACCACGTCAGCCGGGCTCCCGCCGAGTTCGACGAGCGCGGCCAGCGCGATCTCCCAGGCCCGACGGGCCTGCACGAGCGGATCCGGGTCGACGGTCCCGTCCGGCCAGATCGGCGCAGTGCCGGCGACGGCGACGAGCTCGCCGTCGCGGACCCCTCGACTGAAGCCGATCGTCGCCTCGTAGGGCGACCCGGACCTGGCGTAGTTGCGGGCGGAGTGCATGCGGACATCTTCGGGCATCCGACGGCGCGTCGTGGCACCTGGCGTCCCGGTGGGGCGGGTACGGTAGCTACCGAACATCTGTTCGCACAAGGGGAGGTATGCCGTGCGCGTCCTCGGCGTCGACCCGGGCCTGACCCGCTGTGGCGTGGGGGTGGTCGAGGGAGACCTCGGTCGGCGCCTGGCCATGGTGGACGTCACGGTCGTGCGCAGCGACTCCCGGACGCCAACGCCGCAGCGCCTGCTGGCGTTGGAGGATGCGCTGGGTGAACTCGTCGCTCGGCACCGTCCCGATGTCATCGCCATCGAGCGTGTCTTCGCCGACGTCAATGTCCTGTCGGTGATGGGCACGGCGCAGGCTTCGGCAGTGGCCATGCTCGTCGCGGCTCGTCGTGACCTGCCGGTGCACCTGCACACCCCAACCGAGGTCAAGGCAGCCGTCACCGGCAACGGGCGGGCCGACAAGGCTCAGGTGACCTCCATGGTGACTCGACTGCTGCGGTTGCCGGCGGCTCCCAAACCCGCGGATGCCGCCGATGCGCTCGCCCTGGCCATCTGTCACCTGTGGCGTGGTGCGGCCACCAATCGGATCGAGCAGGCTGCCGCCACAGCGCGCGCCGGCGCCGTGACAGGAAGGGTCGCTCGATGATCGCCTCCGTCCGGGGTGAGGTCAGCCACGTCGGGCTCGACAGTGTTGTCCTCGAGGTTGGCGGGGTTGGCGTTCTCGTCCACGTCAGCCCCGGGACCGCGTCGTCGTTGCGCACTGGCGCGACGGCCCAGTTGTCCACCTCACTCGTCGTGCGGGAGGACTCGCTCACTCTCTACGGGTTCCCCGATGCCGACGGTCGCTCGGTCTTCGAGACCGTTCAAACGGTGACCGGGGTCGGGCCACGGCTGGCGCTGGCAATGCTTGCCGTCCACTCGCCCGATGGGATTCGTGCCGCCGTGGCATCCGGAGATCTGGCGGCCCTCATGAAGGTCCCCGGGATCGGCCGCAAGGGCGCCGAACGCCTCGTCCTGGAGCTGCGCGACAAGATGGGTATGCCGTCCGGCCCGGCCGGCGCCGCGGGCGCGGCGCCACCAGCCCCCGACTGGGCCCGCCAAGTGCGCGAGGCCCTCGTCGGACTCGGCTGGAGCACCAAACAGGCCGACGACACGGTCGAGGCGATCACGCCCGAGGCCGGGGAGCGCCCGGAGGTGTCGGCCCTGCTGCGCCTGGCCCTACAGCGCCTGGCTCGGCCATGACCGGCAGAGAAGACCAGGGCGCAGTTTGGGACGACGGCTCGTGGGAGGCGACGGCTCGCGTCGTCGACCCGAGTGGGCAGGATCGCGAACGTCAGGTGGAGGCGGCGCTGCGACCGCGCCGGTTGGCCGAGTTCCCCGGACAACCGCGGGTCCGCGACCAGTTGGCCCTCGTCCTGGAGGCGGCTCGTCGGCGTGGCAGCCCACCCGACCACGTCCTGCTGTCCGGCCCGCCCGGTTTGGGGAAGACGACCTTGGCGATGATCATCGCCGCCGAACTCGAACAGCCCATCCGGGTCACGTCAGGTCCCGCCATCCAGCACGCCGGCGATCTCGCCTCGATCCTGTCGTCGTTGGCCGAAGGCGAGGTGCTCTTCCTCGACGAGATCCACCGGATGTCCCGGGCGGCCGAGGAGA
>CAZNLX010000215.1:0-3398 GCA_964573925.1 uncultured Intrasporangiaceae bacterium | reverse complement strand
TTCCTCTCGGCCGTGCTCTTCGAGCCGCCGATGGAGTTCTGGGACCTCCCGGCCGACTTCATCGACAACCAGCGCGAGGGCGAGCGCCACGCTCGCGAGGCTGGCTTCCACATCCCGGACTACGACACCAAGAAGCAGAACTGGCGCAACGCCATCCTCAACCTCAAGGGTGTCCTGGACCGCTACAACATCCCCTTCCCGGCCATCCCCGAGGTGGACATCACCGGCGAAGAGGTCAGCGACGTCGACCTGGACGACATCATCCCCGTCTTCTGATCCTGGTGTCCTGACACCCACAAGTCCGGCATGCCGCGCGTCCGACCCCCCTGCGGCCGCGCGGCATACCCCTTGTTGGGCAGTTCTGACTGCGGCAACCACTGTCCTCTGAGGAGAAGGAACGATGTCCGCGACCATCCGCCTACAGCCTTCCGGCCACGAGGTCGTCTGCGAGTCCGGTGACACGGTGCTCACGGCCTTGGAGAAGGCGGGCTACATCATGCCCAACAACTGCCGTGCGGGGGCGTGCGGCGAATGCAAGACCAAGGTGCTCGACGGCGTCTTCGACCAGGGCATGGTCCTGGACATGGCCCTGTCCCAGGAGGACCGCGGTCAGGGCTACGGCCTGATGTGCATGGCCAAGCCGCTCAGCCCGAGCCTGGACATCGAGTTCGGCACCATCGACGCCCTGCAGAAGCTCTTCCCGCCGCGGGAGTTCGTGCCCTTCATCCTGTTGGACAAGGTCATGCGGACCCCGACGATGGTTGAGCTGCAGCTTCGGCCGCTCGGCGAGAATCTGCGGTTCTGGCCCGGTCAGTACGTCATGCTCGGCGACGAGCGGGCCGGGGCTCCGCTGCGCTCCTACTCGATCGCCAACGCCCCGCGGCCGGACGGCGAGATCCACCTGCTCATCACCCGCGTCGACGGTGGCAAGACCTCCAACTGGGTCCACGACACCCTGGCGGTCGGCGACCAGGTGCTCCTGCACGGCCCCTACGGCACCTTCGTCGGTGACCCGTCGGTGGAGACGCCGGTGCTCTGCCTGGCCTCCGGATCGGGGCTGGCCCCGATCCTCGGCCTGGCTGACGGGGCGCTGCGCCGAGGGTTCAAGTGGGGGACGACGCTCATCTTCTCGGCGCGGACCGAGGCTGATGTCTTCGACCAGGGCCTGTTCGCCTGGTGGTCACGCAAGCACCGGACCTTCCGCCACATCGTCACCTACACCGGCGCCGAACCTCCCGCGACGGCAGAGTTCACCGGCCGGATCCCGACGATGCTCGACAAGGTCTTCACCACCCTGGAGAAGCACAGCATCTTCATCGCCGGAAACCCCGACTTCGTCGAGGCCTGCAAGGCCAGGGTCATCGAGCTCGGCGCCAAACCCGAGTTCGTCCACGTCGAGGGCTACTTCCCGCACTGGCCGGCCGAGGTGCCGCCGGCCGAGCGCCTCAGCTGAGGCTGAGGCCACCGAAGCCGCGAGGGCTCGACCGACACCGCAGGTCGGTCGAGCCCTCGTGTATGCCGTGAGCTGTGCTGGGTCGGTCGCGGGTCAGTCCGTGGTCGGTCGCGGGTCAGTCCGGGTCGACCGAGGCGACCTCGGTGCCGTCGGCCCGGCGGCGCACGGCCGCAGGCAGCGCCGGGGTCGCCTTCTCCTTCACCGCGCGCCCGGCCGCCTTGACCGCGTCGCCGACCTTGTCGGCCACATAGGGCACCGCCTGGGTCTTCACCGCGACTCCGGCTGCCTCGATGCGCTGTTGCACGAGGTCGGAATGCCACGCCTTGGCGCTGACCCGCTTGATCTGCTCGTAGCGCTGGCGCCCGGCTCGAGTCCCCAAGACATAGCCGGCCGCGGCTCCGGCGACGAATCCGATCATGGGGCACACCCTCCCCATCGGGCCCGGCCCTGTCAACTTGCGTTCACGCCGCGTCGCCGCCGTCGTCAAGGGGTATGCCGCGCGCCAGGCGAGCGGGCGGCATACCGCCTGGTGGACGGCCCCACCCCGGAAGATAACGTTGTGTTGGAATATCCATAAGTCTCCCGGCGTTCCGGGAGGGACCATGACCCACCCGACACACGGGAGAGCCACGCGCATGCCCATCTACGACGACGTCACCGCCCTCGTCGGCCGCACCCCCCTCGTCCGGATCAACCGGTTGTTCCCCGACGCGCAGGCCACCGTCGCCGCGAAGCTCGAGTTCTACAACCCGGCCAACTCGGTCAAGGACCGGATCGGGGTCGCCATCGTCGACGCCGCGGAGGCCTCCGGGGAGCTCCCGCTCGGCGGCACCATCGTCGAGGCGACCTCCGGCAACACCGGCATCGCCCTGGCCATGGTCGGCGCGGCCCGGGGCTACCGGGTCGTCTTGACGATGCCCGAGTCGATGTCGAAGGAGCGCCGGGCGCTGCTGCGGGCCTTCGGTGCCGAGCTCATCCTCACCGACCCGGCCAAGGGGATGAAGGGCGCCGTCGATCGGGCCGAGGAGATCGTCGCCGAGCGTCCGGGCGCGGTCTTGGCTCGGCAGTTCGCCAACGCCGCCAACCCGGAGATCCACCGGCGGACCACCGCCGAGGAGATCTGGGCCGACACCGACGGCGCGGTCGACATCGTCGTCGCGGGCATCGGCACCGGGGGGACGATCACCGGCGTCGGCCAGGTGCTCAAGGCCCGCAAGCCCGGCGTGCAGATCATCGCGGTCGAACCCGAGGAGTCGCCGATCCTCAACGGTGGCGCCCCCGGCCCGCACAAGATCCAGGGCATCGGGGCCAACTTCGTCCCGGAGATCCTCGACACGACCGTCTACGACGAGGTCATCGACGTCAACGCCGGCCAGGCGGTCGACCTCGCCCGCAAGGCCGCCACCCAGGAGGGCCTGCTCGTCGGGCTCTCCTCCGGTGCGGCCCTGTATGCCGCCGGCCAGGTCGCCGCCCGCCCCGAGAACGCCGGCAAGACGATCGTCGTCATCATCCCCAGCTTCGGGGAGCGCTACCTATCCACCGTCCTCTTCGAGGGCCTCGTCGACTGAACGGCATACCGCCATGCTTGCTGCCCTGACCACCAGCCTGCGCCGCGACCGGGACCGCGGTCGGTCGTGGGAGTTCGACGCCGACCCGGACACCGGACTGACCTCCCGGGTCGAGCCGGTGCTACCGCCCGGGCCGGTGACCGCACCACGTCGGCAGGTGCTGCGGCGGACCTGGGCGATGATTCTCGAAGACATCGACGCGGCCATGTTGCGCGATCCGGCGGCGCATTCGCGGCTGGAGATGTTTCTCGCGTCAGCGGGCCTGCACGCGATCTGGGCCCATCGGGTGGCGCACTCGCTGTGGGGCAATCCGTCGACCCGGATGGCGGCGCGGCTGCTCTCCCAGCTCGTCCGGGCGATCACCGGGGTGGAAATTC
>CAZNLX010000214.1:0-3433 GCA_964573925.1 uncultured Intrasporangiaceae bacterium | reverse complement strand
AGATCCCCAGCCCCCGCTTGCCCCGCAGCCCGTCCAGGGCCGCGTCGGGGATCTCGCCGATGCCCAACTGAAGCGTGGCACCGTCCGCGACGCGACGTGAGACGAGATCGCCGATAACCCGGGCGCTGTCCGCGCGGCTCATGCCTCCGGCCGAGGCGGCCTGGTCGGCCTCCGACTCGGCGAGGGTGAGGACCGGATCGTCGACCTCGACCAGCGCGTCGAAGGCGTCGAGGGGGAGCTCTCCGTCCCCGAACGTGTAGGGCATCTGTCGGTTGACCTGGGCGATGACGACACCGCCGGCGGCACGGCAGGCGGCGATGGCTCCGGGCAGGACGTTGACCTCCAGGCCGAGGGAGACCTTCCCGTCGACCGGGGCGGAGGTGTGCGCGACGACGACATCGACCCGCAGGCGGCGTTGGTAGAGGTACGGGACGGCCGAGAGGTGCATGGGGAAGTAGACCAAGCGCGGGTGGTGGCGCATCCCCGGCCCGACGAACGCCGACTCCGGGATGACACCATCACGCGCAGGTATGCCGCGTGGCGCGTTGAGCAGGTGCAGCCGGTATTCGCCGAGCAGCCCGTCGAGCCCGTGCAGCAACGTCAGCGGGGCACAGCAGTTGCCGCTGGCGACGATCCGCAGGTCGGAGCGGCGGGTGTCGAGGACAGAGCCGAGCCGATCGATGTCGAGGGTCTGCACGCTCTCACTCTGTCAGATCGAACCATCGCGCCGAGACCGCGCGACCCGGCGGGCCAGGGCTCGCTCCAGGCCCCAGAACCCGGCGGCCAGGGCCAGCCCCAGGACGAGGATCCCGGCGATATTGCCCAGCGCTCGCGGGTAGCCGAGCACCACGACGTCGACGAACGGATAGGGGTAGGCGCCGACGGCCGCGCCGTGCAGGAGCATCCAACTCACCCAGGCCAGCGGGATGACCAGGGCCGTCAGGACCGTCCGGCCGGTGACCCAACCCCTGGGGCCGACGACCAGCCAGAGCGCCACGGTGAGGATCGGGGTGATCTGGTGCAGCAGGCTGTTGGAGAGGTTCTCCCACCCCCGTTGGGCCGAGATGGGAGCGAGCACGACGGCATACACGAGGCCGGTGATGGTGATGAGCAGCACCGAGTCCAAGCGCGCTGCGGTGAGGACGGTCGTGGCCCGGGCCCGACCCCAGGCGAGAACCGAGGCGACCACCGCGACGACGACGTTGGACCAGATCGTGAAGTAGGAGAGCCAGTCGGCCAGCCGCGATCCCAGGCCGGCTGTGGGGTCGGCGCCGTAGCGGCTGGGGACGGTCACCGTGCTCGGATAGAGGTTGGCCAGGGTGAGGGTCAGCGACACCGCCAGCCCGAGCCAGGCCAGGATGGCGTTGACGGCGAACCAGCGGCGCGCCGCGGGGCTGAGGGTGGTCTCCACGAGGGGCGAGTATGCCGCCTCAGCCCGCCGATTCGGGTCAGGTCGCCGGTTCGGTGACTCGGGCGATTCGGTGCCGATCGGCCATCCGCCAGACGACGGCGGTGGCGACGGCGAGCGCGACGGCGGACACGCTGGTCTGCAGTGGCGTCGATGCAGAGTCGGTGTCGATGAAGGCCGAACTGAGTTGGCCGAGGGCGATCGACAGGCCGATGCCGATGACGTTGTTGACCGCGTGCAGGACGATGGCGGCTTCCAGACCACCGGTCCGCCAGGTCATCAGTGTCATCGCGACGGCGAACACCATGAGATCCAGCAGCAGCCAGGGATCGAGTGAACCGTGGGCCAGCGAGAAGAGCACCGCGGACAGGACCGAGCTGACCGCCAGGGCGATGCGGGGCTGCCGGATCCAGACGCCGACGTTCTGCATGATCCAGCCACGGAAGAAGACCTCCTCGCCGGCCGACTGCAGGGGAGTGGTCAGCAGCGTGAGGGCGATGAGGATCGGCCAGTGCGGCTGGGGATCGAGGACGAACTCGGTCGAGGCAGGAGCATCGGGGCCGGACGGGACGGGGATGAAGAAGGTCGCGGCGAGATAGGCGATCCACAAGGGCGTCAGGACGAGGGCGCAGCGCCCCATCCACCTCCACCGGATCCGGCCGAGGACCGAACCGACGAAACTGGGGCGGACCCGGTGGACGGCCCAGGTGCCCAGCACGGTGGCCGGGATCGCGGCGGCCAGCATGAGATTGGTCCCGGCAAAGGTGAGCGGATTGCCCATGTCCAGGGCCAGCGGGTCGTTGAGGGAGGCGCCCCCGGCCACACCCGCGAGGATGAGCGAAACGGACACCACCGCCATGGCACCCATCCACAGGACGGCGGTCAGCGCGCCGGAGGCGATGGGCTTCCACCATCTGGCTCGCGGCCCGGTGAGCACCTGGTGGTATTCCGCGGGCCGGACCGGAAGGACGGGAAGTGGAGCCAGCGGCAGCCACAGTGGTGGCATCGGCTGCGGGTAGTTCTGCGGCGGGTAGTTCTGCCACGGCTGCGGGGGAGCAGGCGGCGGGGGAGCGGGCGGCATACTCTGCCCGGCATTGGGGTCGAAGGTGGGGTGGGGAGGTCCAGCGGTCACGAGCCGACTCCTTCCCGACGCAGCCACACGAGAACTTCATGATGTCCGGTTTGGGGGAACATGTCGAACAGGCGGGCCCGCCGCGCGACCAGGCGTGGCATCCGGGCGAGGTCCCGGGCCAGGGTCTCGACGTTGCAGCTGGAATAGAGAACGTTGCGTACTGCGCCGGAGTCGAGCCAGCAGGTGAGGGCCTCGTCGAGGCCGCGCCGCGGGGGATTGACGACGACAAGGTCGGGGGCCGGGCTCGACAGCGCGTATGCCGTCGCATCGCCGGCGACGAACTCGATGGGGCCGATGTCCGGTCGGGTTCGGCATAGGTCGGCGGCGCTGCGGCGTGCGGCGGCCACGGCATCCTGCGAGACCTCGACACCGACGACGCGACGGGTGCGGGCCGCGGCGGCGAGCGCGAACCCGCCGACCCCGCAGTAGAGGTCGAGGACCGAGGCCGGGTCAGCCGCGTCGATCCACTCCCGGGCCTGTCGGTAGAGCGCTTCGGCGACCTGGGTGTTGGTCTGGAAGAAGCTCCGCGGGCCGAGGTGCAGGACAACTTCACCGACCGGCATCGGGAGTTCGGTCTGGTCGGTGAGTGGCAGCTCGGTGTCACCTTCGAGGACCGCCTTGTGCTCCGGGTGCAGATTGACGGTGACCACCGCCAGAGACGGCAGGGCGGCCTGCAGGTCCGGCAGCGCCGCGCGGATCTGGGGGAGTTGGTCGGGCGAGCGCAGGACGATCCGGAGCATGAGGGCGCCCGTCGGCGACGCCGTGACCAGGAGGTACTTGACCTCGCCGCGGCGTCGCGGGACGTCGTAGGGCGTGAGGCCTGCGCGGGTGACGAAGTCGGCAAGGACGGGCAGGGCGGCGGCGAGCGCAGGCTCGTAGAGGCCGCACTGACG
>CAZNLX010000213.1:0-3436 GCA_964573925.1 uncultured Intrasporangiaceae bacterium | reverse complement strand
TCCGGCGTCGGGATGCCCGACCACGACCGGTCCCTCACCGAGCAGGGGCGCCGCGAGGCGGCCGCCGTCGGACGGTGGCTGGTCGCCCAGGGCATCACCTGCGACCTGGTGCTCTGCTCGACCGCGGCCCGCACCCGACAGACCTGGGGAGCGGCCGCCTCGGCCGGCGCTGTGGCGACCCGGGTCGAGCACCTCCGAGCGATCTATCAGGGCGGGCTGGCCGGGGTGCTGTCATCGCTCGCCGAGGACACCGGGAGTGCCGATACCGCCGAGCGCCTGGCCACGGTCGCGGTCGTCGGGCATGCCCCGACCATGCCGATCCTCGCCGCACTGCTCACCGACGGGCGCGGATTGGCGCGGGCCCAGGAGGCGCTCGCGGCCGGCTTCCCCACCGCCGGGGTCGCCGTCCTCCGGTATGCCGGTCCGTGGGCTGAGCTCGCCCCGGGCACGGCGGAACTCGTGGACTTCGTCTCCGGCCGGGGCTGAGCCGGGCGCCCGAGACCCCTCCGCGTCGATCCCGGCGGACTCAGCTCGGCAGGACCCGCAGGCAGGCGGTGGCCAATGCCGACACCTCGGCCGCGGTCTCGGCCGGCAGGCCGCCCAGCGGCCACCAGCGCAGGTCGAGCGACTCGTCGCTGGCCGTCGCGGCACCCTCCGAACCGGCCGGGACGACCGCGGCGAAACGCACGTCGAGGTGCTCCCGGCAGTGCCCGAAGGCCCCGGCGAGGGTATGCCGGTCGAGTTGGGCGATCACCGGGTGAACCTCGACGCCGGCCAGCCCGGACTCTTCGCGGATCTCGCGTTGCGCGGCGGCATACAGGCTGGGGTCGTCGGGCTCGAGGTGACCGCCGAGCTGCAGCCAGAGGCCCGCCTTGCGGTGATGGGTGAGCAGCACGCGCTCGCGCCGGGCGTCCAGGACGAGGGCGCTGGCGGTGAGGTGCGCCGGCGGGCCGGCCTTGGCCACCCCATCGGGGTGCGTGGCCAGATGAGCCAGGTATGCCGCCCGCAGCAGCTCCTGCGCCCCGTCCGGCGGCTCCCAGGCCCGCAGCAGCCGGACCGCGTCCGCGTGCAGGTGAGCGAAGTCCGCGGCGATCACTCGGCGGCCGGGTCCTGCCCGGACAGCAGGCGGTCGAGCTCGGCATCGAGGGCGTCGGGCGCCCCGGGATTGCGGCGCCGCTCGACGTAACCCAACGGATCGTCCAGGTCGGCGGCCGTCGGGGCCAGGTCGGGGTGTTCCCAGGCGCCGTCCCGCATGGCGATCCCGCCGGCGTCTTCCAGCGCGGCCCACAGATTGCGCGCGTCCCGCAGCCGGCGCGGGCGCAGTTCGAGGCCCACCAGCCCGGCGAAGGCCCGTTGGGCGGGGCCGCCGGCCCGACGCCGACGAACTGCCTCGCCGAGCGCCCCGGCTTGGGGCAGGTGAGCGGCGGCCGCCTGGTCGGTGACCAGGTCGACCCAGCCCTCCACGAGCGCCAGGGTCGCCTCCAACCGGACCAGCGCCGCATCCTGGGCCGGGGTGGTGCGCCGGCCGAACAACTGCGCCTGGGAGAGGGCCTGCTGCATCGAGGACAGGTCGGACAGGTCGCTGATCTCGACCGAACGGATCGCCTCCTCGATGGCGTCGGTGTCGATGGCGACGTTGCGGCCGTAGTCGCGCACCGCGGCCTCGAGTTGGCTGGCCAGCCACGGCACCTCGGCGAACAGCCGGACCCGGGCGGCCTCCCGAACGGCCAGGTAGAGGCGCACCTGGCCCTCGTCGAGCTCCAGCTCCTGGGCGAAGTCGCCGATCCGTTCCGGCAACAGCGCCACCGTCCCCGGAGCAAGCAGCGGCAGGCCTACCTCGGTTCCGGACAGCAGGTCCCCGGCCAAGGTCCCGACGGCCTGGCCGACCTGGGCGCTGAACATCCCTGCCGACATCGCCTCCATCGCCGGGGCGAACTGCGACCACACGCCGCCCAGGCCCTCGCTCGACCCGGAGCCGGGCGTCCCGGTCAGATTGCGCATGAGGTCGACCAGCCCGGGAAGGCCGGACAGCTCCTCCGGCAGACTCTCGGGCAACCCGCCGCCGAACTGCTCGGACAACCGGCCGAACTGCTCCCGGATCGCGGCGCCGGCCGCGGCCGAGACCCCCTCGGACACCGGCTCGACGAGGGCGTACCAGCGTCCGGTCGTCGCCTCCACCCATTCGGCCCGGCTCAGCGCAAGGGCCGGACCGGCCGGACCGTCGAGGGCGGTCACCGGGTCGAGCCACAGCCGGGCTACGGCGACCGCGTCGGCGACGGCCTGGCGCTGCGGCGCACCCACCGAACGGTCTCCGGCGGCCGCGACCACCTTGCGGGCCAGGTCAGTGGCGGTCGACACCCGGTCGGCCGTGGACCGGGCCCCGAACACCGACCGGAACTGCGCCTGCAGCATCCCGGCCAACGGCGATCCGGCCGGGTCGGCGTGCAATGCGGCGAGCATCTGGGTGACTTCCGGGGGGAGTTTCGCCTCGGGGCCGAACACCTGCCGGAGCAACTTCTCCAGATCGGGTATGCCGCCCGGCTGCCCTTCCGGGGTGCGCGCGTCGTCGGTCGGGTCGGACATGGATGTGCTCCTCATCGAGGGCTGAGAAGATGGCACTCCAGACAACCACAGGAGGGCGGTGTGAGTTCCCGATCGGACCGGGGCTCCTCCGGCGTGCCCGCCCCGGGCGACGAGGGGTTGACGACGGCTGACCCGTCGTCCGGGTCCGGACCCCGGGTGGCCGTCGTCGGCGCCGCCTCGGTGCCCGGCACCCGGATTCTCGAGGCGTGCAGCCGGGCCGCGCGCAGTGCCGGCGGCCCGCTGCCGGTGGCCGTCGACCGGGTCCGTGGCCGGATCGCCACCGCCACCTGGCGATTGGCCGATCCCGGGAATCCGGCCCTGGTCAAGGCCCTGCGTGGCGTGGACGTCGCGGTCTGGGTCGCGGCCGAGACCGACCTGCAGGCCGCGCTCGCCGTGCGTCCGGCGGCCCGGCGCGAGCGGGTCGTGCGGATCGCCCAGACTCTGGTCACCGCGGCCGCCGCGGCCTCGGTGTCCCGGCTCGTCGTGGTCACCTCGGCTCAGGTCTACGGGGCTGCCGCGGACAACCCGGTGCCGCTGCCGGAGGCCAGCGAGCTCAAGGCGGTCCGCGACGGCGGCGTGGTCGGAGACCTGCTGGCGGTCGAGGAAGTCCTCGACGACGCCCGCCGAGTGCACCCGCGTCTGGCCATCACCGTCGTGCGGCCGGCGGCCCTGGTCGGCCCCGGCATCGACACGGTCATCACCCGGCACTTCGAGGCGCCTCGGCTGCTCACCGTCAAGGGGGCCGAACCGGCCTGGCAGTTCTGCCACATCGACGATCTCGCCGCGGCCGTCCGGGTGCTCGTGGACGTGGTTCTCGGCCCGGTCGTCACGGTGGGGTCCCCGGGGTGGCTCA
>CAZNLX010000212.1:0-3444 GCA_964573925.1 uncultured Intrasporangiaceae bacterium | reverse complement strand
AGGCGGTCAAGGCCGCCAACAAGCAGCTCATGCAGACCGAGATCACCCAGCCGGCGGTCTTGGCGACCGACCTGTCGCTGACTCGCCTGCTCGCGGCATACGGGATCGCCCCCGACATGGTCATGGGCCACAGCCTCGGCGAGTACGGCGCCCTCGTGGCCGCCGGATCGCTCACCCTCGAAGCCGCGATGGAGGCGGTCAGCGCCCGAGGCCGCGAGATGGCCAAGGTGTCAGTCGAGGACAACGGCGCCATGGCCGCCGTCTTCGGTCCGCTGGAAGAGATCCAGCGCACGGTCGACGCGGCCAAGGGCTACGCGGTCGTGGCCAACATCAACTCCTACAACCAGGCCGTCGTCGGTGGTGCCACCAAGGCCGTCGAAGCGATCATCGAGACCTTCGCCGCCAAGGGCATCAACGCTGTGCGGATCCCGGTGAGCCACGCCTTCCACACCTCGATCGTCGCGCCCGCCTCGGTGCCGTTCGTCAACGCCCTGCGCCGGCTCAACCTCGTCGGCCCGAAGCTGCCGATCGTCGCCAACGTCACCGGCGAGTTCTACCCGGCCGACGCCACGACCGAGACGATGCTCGACTACACCGGCAAGCAGATCGCCTCGCCGGTCCAGTTCGTCAAGGGCCTGCAGACCCTGTATGCCGCCGGTGCTCGCGTCTTCGTCGAGGTCGGCCCGAAGAAGGCCCTGCACGGCTTCGTCGAGGACGTCCTGGGCAGCACCCACGACGACGTCCTCGCGCTCTTCACCAACCACCCGAAGATCGAGGATGCGGCTGCCTTCAACCAGGCCCTCTGCGGTCTGTATGCCGCCGGCCTGGGTCTGCGCCCGGCTGCCCCCGCCGCCCCGGTCGTTGCCTCGGCACCGGCTGCTGCCCCGGCCCCGGTGGCCGCGGTGGCTCCGGTCATGGCGGCCCCGGTCGCTGCCGGCGCTCCGTCGGACGCGGTCATCACCGAACTCGGCAAGCTCTTCGCGGGCGTGCTCGAGCAGGGCATGAAGCTCTACGGCTTCCCCGGCGGTGCGGCCGGTGACGCGGCATACCCCGCAACGGCCCCGGCCGAGGCGGTCGCGCCGAGCGCTCCCGCCGAGGAGCCGGTCGTCATCTCCGGTGCGGGTCTGGGCCTGCCCGGCGTCGACCCGATGTTCGACGACGAGAACATCGCCCGGATTCTCAGTGGCCAGCAGTTCATCTCCCCGCTGCCGCGCAGCGTCCGCGCCGAGATGGCCCGGATGCGGGTCACCCGGTTGGTCAAGGACGCGACGACCGGCTCGGGCAGTTTCCAGGTCATCGACAACGAGGCCGACGTCATCAAGCTCGCGGGCACCCACGCCCCGATCGATGTCGTCACCCAGTACGGCATCGACCCGAGCCGGGACGCCGCCCTCGACACGACGACCCGGATGGCCATCGGCGCCGGCTTCGACGCGCTGCGCGACGCGGGCATCCCGCTCGTCATGCACTACAAGAAGACGACGATCGGCTCCCAGCTGCCCGACCGCTGGGGTCTGCCGCACTCGATGCGCGACGACACCGGCATCATCTTTGCCTCGGCGTTCCCGGGCTACCACAACCTCGTCGACGAGGTGAGCCACTACACCGAAGACCGGGCCCGCCGGGAACACCTGCTGGCCTTGGAGGGTGTCCGCACCCACCTCACCGGGAGCGAGCCGATCTGCGCCGAGATCGACGCCCTCATCGCCGAACTCAAGCGTGAGCTTGACGAGAACCCGTTCGAGTTCGACCGTCGGTTCCTCTTCCGGGTCTTGGCGATGGGCCACTCGCAGTTCGCCGAGATCATCGGTGCCCGCGGCCCGAACACCCAGATCAACGCCGCCTGCGCGAGCACGACGCAGGCCGTCTCGATCGCCGAGGACTGGATCCGGTCCGGTCGCTGCCGCCGGGTCGTCATCGTCTCGGCCGACGACGCCACCGGCGATCAGATGATGCCGTGGGTCGGCACCGGCTTCCTCGCCTCCGGCGCGGCAGCCACCGACGAGCGGGTCGAGGACGCGGCCACGCCGTTCGACCGGCGCCGGCACGGCATGATCATCGGGGCCGGGGCGGCGTCGCTGGTCCTGGAGTCGGCCGCGGCCGCTCGTGAGCGCGGCATCCAGCCGATCGCCCAGGTCCTCGCTGCCGTCATCGCCAACAGCGCCTTCCACGGCACCCGGCTGGACATCGACCACATCCGTGGCGTCATGGAGACCGTCGTCTCCGAGGCCGAGCGTTGGGGCATCGACCGGCACACCATCGCGCCGTCGCTGATGTTCATGTCGCACGAGACCTACACCCCTGCCCGGGGAGGTAGTGCCGCGGCCGAGATCAACGCGCTGCGCAACGCCTTCGGTGCCGACGCCGACAAGATCGTCATCACCAACACCAAGGGCTTCACCGGTCACGCGATGGGCGCGGGCGTCGAGGACGTCGTCGCCGTCAAGGCCCTGGAGACCGGCCTGGTCCCGCCGGTGCCCAACTACAAGGAGCCGGACCCCGACCTCGGTGCGCTCAACCTGTCCAAGGGCGGGTCCTACCCGGTGCAGTTCGCCCTGCGTCTGGCGGCCGGTTTCGGTTCCCAGGTGGCCATGGCGCTGTTGCGCTACGTGCCGATGCCCGACGGCCAGCGGCGTGCCCCGGCCGACCTCGGCTATGCCTACCGGATCGTCGACCAGGCGGCCTGGCAGGGTTGGCTGGACTCGCTGTCCGGCCGTCCCGGAAGCCAGCTCGAGGTGGACCACCGCCGGCTGCGGATCGTCGACACCGGCGCGCCCGCCGTCCCGGTCGTCGCGACCACCTCGGTCCCGGTCCCGTATGCCGCGATGAACCGCTCCGGCGGCACCGCTCCGGCTGCTCCGGTGGCCCGGGTGGCTCCGGTCGCCGCACCGGCACCGGTCGCGGCGCCTGCTGCCCCGGCACCCGCCCCGGCTCCTGCTGCGGCACCTGCCCCGGTCGTCGCGGCGGCTCCGGTCGCCGCACCAGCACCGGCACCCGAGCCGGCCGTTGTCACCGACCCGGTCCTGGACCAGGTGACGACGATCGTCTCCGGCCTCACCGGCTACCCGGCCGACCTGCTCGACCCCGACCTCGACCTCGAGGCTGACCTCGGTGTCGACACCGTCAAGCAGGCCGAAGTCTTCGCCGCCGTCCGCGAGCACTACCAGGTCGAGCGCGACGAGACGATGAAGCTGCGCGACTTCCCCACCCTGCGCCACGTCGCCGGCTGGGTCCGCGGCAAGGCCGGTCTGCCCGAGCCGACGGCTGCCCCGGTCGTGGCTGCGGCTGCCGCCGTGGCTCCCGCTGCCGCTCCGGCTGCGGCTGCGGCCAGCGTCGTCAGTGACCCGGTCCTGGACCAGGTGACGACGATCGTGGCCGGGCTCACCGGGTACCCGGCCGACCTGCTCGACCCCGACCTCGACCTCGAGGCTGACCTCGGTGTCG
>CAZNLX010000211.1:0-3473 GCA_964573925.1 uncultured Intrasporangiaceae bacterium | reverse complement strand
CCTGGCGGCTGCTCTCGTCGGCCCGTGGACGGCGACCCTGTGCCTCACCGTCGTCCTGCTCGTCCAGGCGTTGCTCTTCGCCGACGGCGGGCTGACCGCGCTGGGCACGAACGTCACCCTCATGGGGGTGATCGGGGTGTGGATCGGGTATGCCGTGCTGCGTCTGGTCGGCTTGGCGCTGCGCCGTCGCCCCGGGTCGGTCCCGCTCGCCGCGGGCTTGGGCGGGTTCACCTCGGTCGTCGTCACCGCCGTGGCCTTCGCCGGGGTCTTCGCGATCGGCGGCACGGCCCCCGCGGACCCGGCCACGCTCGCCGCCGCCATGGCCGGGGTCCATGCCTTCATCGGCATCGGCGAGGGGGTGCTCACCGCGTTGGTCGTCGGCAGCGTCCTGGCCGTGCGGCCCGACCTGGTCCATGCGAACCGGCGGCGCAACCGACGGCTTCGCGAGCATGCCGCAGCCGCCGACCAAGGCCGGGCCCGATGACGACGGATGGCCGGACCACCGGTCGATGGTTCTACGCCGTCGCCGGCCTCGTCGTCCTGCTCGTCGCCGGGGTGATCAGCCGGTTCGCGTCCAGCGATCCCGACGGACTCGAACGGGTCGCCGCGGACCAGGGCATCGATGCCCAGGCCGTCGAACACACCGGACGGCTGGGCTACGACGGTGCCGGGGGGATCGTCGGTGTCGCCGTCGTGCTCCTGCTCGCGCTGGCGCTCACCTGGGCCCTGCGCCGCCGTTCGGCCGGGACACCCCGTGGGCGCTGACCACGGCCACACCCTGCACTACCACGGGCACTCGATCGTGCACCGGCTGCCGGCGCACCTCAAGATCGCCTCGGCGCTCGGTTTCGTCCTGCTCGTCGTCGCCACCCCCCGCGAGGCCACCTGGCCGTATGCCGTGCACCTGGCCGCCCTGCTGCTGGCCGTGCGCGCGGCGCGGGTGCCGGCGGCATACCTGGGCAAGCGCCTGGTCGTCGAGGTGCCCTTCGTCGTCTTCGCGCTGCTCGTGCCGTTCATCGGGACCGGGCCGCGGACCGAGGTCCTCGGCCTGTCGCTCTCTCAGGCAGGACTCGTCGCCGCCTGGGCGCTGCTGGTCAAGGGCACTCTCGGCGTGCTCACCGCGCTGCTGCTGGCTGCCACGACCGAGCCGCGGGATCTGCTCGTGGGCCTGGCCCGGCTGCGGCTGCCCGGGCAACTCGTCCAGATCATGGGTTTCATGGTCCGCTACGTCGACGTCATCGCCGGCGAACTCCGGCGGATGTCGATCGCCCGGGCCTCGCGTGGCTTCGACGCCCGCTCACCCCGGCACTGGCCGGTCCTGGCCCGGTCGCTGGGCGCCCTGTTCATCCGCTCCTACGAGCGTGGCGAGCGGGTCCACCTCGCGATGCTCTCTCGCGGGTATGCCGGGTCGCTCCCGGACCTCGACATCGTGCGGGTGTCCCCCACTCACCTGCTGACGGCCGCGGCCCTGCCCGTCGCCGCCGCGGTCGCCGTCGCCTGGGCGGTGGTGGGCCGATGACCACACCGGTGCTCGACGTCCGCGGTCTGAGCTACGTCTACCCGGACGGCACTGCCGCACTCGACGGGGTCGACCTGCACGTCCACCGCGGCGAGCGGGTCGCCCTGCTCGGACCCAACGGCGCAGGCAAGACGACGCTCGTGCTGCACCTCAACGGCATCCTCGGCGGCGAGGGCCCGACTGCCCACGCAAGGGGCTCGGTCGCGGTGTCCGGTATGCCGGTCGGTCGCGACACCCTGCCCGAGATCCGCCGCCGGGTCGGCATCGTCTTCCAGGACCCGGACGATCAGCTCTTCATGCCGACCGTCCGCGACGATGTGGCCTTCGGACCGGCCAATCTCGGGCTGCGCGGCGCGGAACTCGACGCCCGGGTCGGCGAGGCGCTCGCGGTGGTGGGGATGACGGCATACGCCGACCGGCCCCCGCACCACCTGTCTTTCGGGCAGCGGCGCCGGGTGGCGGTGGCGACGGTCCTGGCGATGCGCCCGGAGATCCTCGTCCTCGACGAACCGTCGTCCAACCTGGATCCGGCCAGCCGTCGGGAACTGGCCGAGATCGTCCTCGGGCTGGACGTCACCGTGCTCATGGTCACCCACGACCTGCCCTACGCCCTGCAACTGTGCGGACGCTCGGTCGTCCTCTCGCAGGGTCGGGTCGTCGCCGACGCCCCGACCCGCGAGGTGCTCGGCGATGCCACGCTGATGGCCGCACACCGGCTGGAATTGCCCTTCGGGTTCGACCCGGCAGCCTCGCGCTGACCCGACCGATCCCACAGTGCGCGCGGCGGGACTCGAACCCGCACACCCGAAGGCACCAGAACCTAAATCTGGCGCGTCTGCCAATTCCGCCACGCGCGCGCGGCGCCCACTCTAGCCATCGCCCCGAGGAAGATGCTGCGGTGCTCAGGCGACCCGGACGGTTACCGAGTGATGGCCGGTGGCCCCGTCGGGATCGGAGCGGGTCACCGTGTCGGTCTGCCAGTCGCCCGCCCCGTCGCGCGCCCGGACGGTGAGCACGTGTGATCCCGGAGTGGCGTCCCACTCGAAGACCCACTGCCGCCAGGCGTCGACGGTCGGCTCGGCGGCCAGCCGCGCGTCGGCCCACGGCCCGTCGTCCACCCGGACCTGCACCGCTTGGATGCCGCGGTGCATCGCCCAGGCGACGCCGGCGACCGCAACCCGGCCGGGCGCCACCTGGGCACCCGAGCGTGGCGCGTCGATCCGGGAGGCCGTCTTGACCGGCCCCAGCGCCGACCAGCCGCGCGGCGTCCAGTAGCCGGCGTCGACGGCGAACCGGGTCACCTTGAGTTCGGTGACCCATTTGGTCGCCGACACGTAGCCATAGAGCCCCGGGACCACCAGCCGGACCGGGAAACCGTGGTCGAACGGCAACGGCGCTCCGTTCATCGCGACCGCGAGCAGGGCGTCCCGCGAGTCGGTGAGCACCGGCAGCGGCGTCCCGGCCGTCCACCCGTCGGCGCTGCGGCTGAGCACCATGTCGGCGCCCGCCTGCGGCCGTGCGCGCGCCAGCAGTTCGCGGACCGGCCATCCGGTCCACAGGGCGTTGCCGACGAGGCGCCCGCCGACCTCGTTGGAGACACAGGCAAGCGTGACGTGCCGTTGCACGAGGGGTTGGGCCAGCAGCTCGGCCCAGGTGATCGTCACCTCACGCTCGACCTCGCCCCACACGCGCAGTGACCAGGCGTCGGTGGTCAGCCGGGGAACGACGAGGGCGGTGTCGATCCGGTAGAAGTCCTCGGTGGGCACGACCCACGGTCCGAGGCCAGCCACGCCCAGGTCCGCGCCCGTGGTCGTCGGGGCCATCTGTCCGGTGGGGATGGTCGCCGTCGCACGCGAGGCGGCTGCGGTCACCCGCCCGCTACCCACGGATCCTCGGACCGACCCGACGAGGGCGACTCCGGCAGCAGCCCCGGCCAGGCCCAGCGCCTCGCGTC
>CAZNLX010000210.1:0-3481 GCA_964573925.1 uncultured Intrasporangiaceae bacterium | reverse complement strand
CCAATAATAAGAATTTTCATTTGTTTGAATATTGTTTCACAAGGTCATCTATAAAAAGAAGGTGTCCCACAGCTTGTTTCTTAGCATTTTTTACTGTACTCAAATCATAATAATTACAAATTTGTTTGATTTTTCCAGAAAGAATATTTTTTAAAATTATGCCAATGTGCATTTCATAATTGCTTAAGTTCATTTCTTGTAAAAATGCTCTAACCTTGTCATTACCCTTTATCCATATGAATGGAACATCGCACGACAATGCTAGAACACCAGGATGTAACTTATGGGAAACCATTAAATTTAAACTATTGGTAAATTGTATGAAATCCTCTAAATCATTGTATTCATACACTTTTATATGACTTCCAGTAAAGGTTGGCCTGTATTCATAAGAATAGCCGTAATCACTATGGTGAGTGTTTAAGTAATAAATGTTAATATTTTTATTAAAAACTCTCGAATAAAATTCAAATAAGTAAGTATAAACATCGTGTTTAAAAGATTTAAAATAGGTAGAGATCCCAATATTTATTTTTTCATTATCCTTATTGTAAATATTAACATTGAAGAAATCCCTTGTAAGAAGTACAATGTCGGGAAAATATTTTACATTATCGTTAATGTTTTTAAAGATATTTAAATTTGATTTTAGTCGTACGGTACCTCCCTTAAAGAAACGATTTTGTAAGAGCAACTGTCTTTCAGGCGACAATAAAGAAAAATCATTATTTGTATCACCACCAATAGAAATGATATAGAAAGGAACTTGATACTTATTAGTATATTCTATAAATTCTATAAAATCTTTTTCAAAATCAGGCCCTAAATTTCTGCTTTCTAACCATGAACCACCACCAATAATAGTAAAAACTGCATCTTTTATCAATTCATCAATGCTATCAACTGAAATTAAATTGTATTTTGATGCTAATTTCTTATTTAATCTGTATAGATACGGGTTACAATTGTTTTTTTTTAAATGTAATGCAATCATAATGTTCATAATATCATCACCTAGATTGCCATGATTCAATGAGCCCCAAATTGCAATTTTCATATTTGTTCACTTAAATTTTTTATAATTTTTCCAGGGATTCCAGCAACTAATGTGAAAGGGGGAACATCTTTAGTAACTAGTGTATTTGAAGCAATTATTGCCCCTTTCCCTATTTTTACTCCTTTTAGTATCGTTGAATTAAAATTTATCCATACATAATCATCAATTATAATTGGTTTACTTTCTATATCATCTCTTTCTTTAGAAGCCCCATATTTTAAGAGATTTTCATAGTCAACTGCTCGTTTAATATGATTAAATGAATGAGAGTTGGTATCAATGATATTAACATTATGTGAAATAAGAACATTATTACCTATTTTGATAAACTCACCTGACCAAATTCTAGTATGCTCACCAATAAAACAATTTTTTCCTATTTCGATTTTTCCTCCATATCCCATTACCATCAATTCTCCACATATGACACAATTCTTATCAATCTTAATTGTTTCTCTATTGTGCTGCCGGTTAATGATTCTTGCTGTGTTTCTAATTATTGTACTTTTATCTGAGTAGGTGATTTTTCTATAATTTTCTTCAATTCTTTCATTTTCGATTTCACGTAAGATAGACAATATAATTTTTTTTATAAAAGATTTTATTTTCTTTTTGATATAAGTCATCATAAAAATTCGTTTAAATAAAACGTTTAGAGATTTACCCATTTGTGTTTTACATAGCAAATCATTTTTCCCATGGGTTCTTTTCTATTATTGAAAAAATTACCACTTACGATTTCAAAAAACTTTATTTTTTCAATATGATCTGTCAAAAGGTTACGAGACATTATTGCTGCATTAAAGTAATAACGTCCAGGGGGTAAAGCGAAATTATCATTTATAATTAATTTAATCCTGCCCTGATTGCTTATTTGCAATGGGGTGTCATCCAATTCAGAATCGAATCGACTTATACAGACTCCTTCATGATTAAATAAACTTACTATAAATCTCGCTTGTGGTGTGTTTGTATAAGATTTATAGTCAATTTCCACACTCAAAGGTTCGCCAGATTTAAAAATGTGTGTTTTTTGGTTATCGTTAATGATAAAATCTGTAATAATTATCTCACCAGTTCCCTTACGATCGGTTGTGTCTTCGATCTTTGTTAAATTATTATGTTTATAAATTTCATTAATGTACTCATCAATTATTATTTCAATATCAGAAACATTTCTTAAAAGTATTCCATTTTTAAGTAATAAGCCTTTGTTACATATTGACCTCACCGCCCCCATATTATGGCTCACGAACAGGACGGTACGTCCCTGGTCGTGGCTTACCTCTTGCATTTTGCCCAGGGCTTTTTTCTGGAATTCGGCGTCGCCTACGGCCAGCACTTCATCTACCAATAATATTTCGGCATTGAGATGGGCGGCTACGGCAAACCCCAGTCGCACTGTCATCCCGCTCGAGTATCGTTTAACTGGCGTATCGAGGTATTTGGCTATACCTGCAAATTCCACAATCTCATCGAGCCTACGGTCAATCTCTGTACGGCGCATCCCCATAATGGTGCCGTTCATGTATATGTTTTCGCGTCCGGTCATCTCGGGATGAAAACCGGTACCCACCTCCAGCAGGCTGGCGATGCGTCCTTTTATTTTTACTACCCCTTCGGTAGGCGATGTAATACGCGATAGTATCTTTAGCAGGGTGCTTTTCCCTGCACCATTGCGGCCAATGATGCCCAGTACTTCTCCTTCCTTTACCTCAAACGATATATCCTTCAGCGCCCATACCATCTCGCCCTTCTCGGCGCGCTGCGTGCGATCATTTACCTGCCCAATTTTTAGGTATGGATCTTCTTTTCCCCGTACTTTGTACCACCAGCGTTTTAGGTCGTGCGAGAGGGTACCCGTGCCCACCTCTCCAAGTCGGTACAACTTGCTCACCCCCTCTACCTTGATTACCGTCGACATGCGTTTTTGCACAATGATTTTTACAAAGGTAATAAAAAAGATTATGATTTGAGGAAGTGTGCTATCATGGTATCCACCTTAGTTATGTATATATCCATTTTACAACATGCTGTATCCGCCCTTTCCGTATCATCCTCGCCTCGTTCTTCGGCTACCCTTCCTCTACAACCTCACCCCGCCCTTCGGGCACCCCTCTCCTTGGAAAGGAGAGGGGATGGGGGTGAGGATTACATGGAACAGAGATAGAGGCTGAAATTAAAAGTAGATTGGCTTGGGGGAAGCAGTGTTAACAGCCTTGAAAATTAGCACAGGCCATCATCTATGCTTTTTGCGGTGGGTTGCACAAATGCGCGGAGGTGTGGAGCAGTGAATGGTCAAAACGGCAAGTATGGCCGCAGGGGCGCTTGTCGTTTCAAAGCGTTGGCAGGAGGAAAGCCTTGAGTGGAAAGCTACAGCTATTCCGTAAAGTAGAGGCCACAATAAATGCCATGGCCAACGAT
>CAZNLX010000209.1:0-3488 GCA_964573925.1 uncultured Intrasporangiaceae bacterium | reverse complement strand
ATCCAGAACTGGTCGAACAACGTCTACAACCTCGTCACCAAGCGGGCCACCTGCGGCGAGGGCGCGACGATGGAGTGGATCGACGGCAACATCGGGTCCAAGGTGACGATGAAGTACCCGGCGGTCTACCTGCTCGGACGGCACGCCAAGGGCGAAACCCTGTCGATCGCCTTCGCCGGCGAGGGCCAGCACCAGGACGCCGGCGCCAAGATGGTCCACGCCGCACCGGACACGTCGAGTTCGATCATCTCCAAGTCGGTGGCCCGCGGTGGCGGCCGGACTTCCTACCGGGGCCTCATCCAGATCCAGGAGGGCGCCTCGGGCAGCAAGTCCACGGTCCGCTGTGACGCCCTGCTCGTCGACACGATCAGCCGCTCGGACACCTACCCCTATGTCGATGTCCGCGAGGACGACGTCCAGATGGGCCACGAGGCGACGGTCTCCAAGGTGAGTGAGGACCAGCTCTTCTACCTCATGTCGCGGGGGATGAGCGAGGAGGAGGCCATGGCGATGATCGTCCGCGGTTTCGTCGAGCCGATCGCCCGCGAACTGCCCATGGAGTATGCCCTCGAGCTCAACCGGCTCATCGAACTGCAGATGGAAGGAGCGGTCGGCTGATGCCGCTGCTGGAACGGACCCCGCGCTCGCGAGGGTCGCTCGAGGGTATGCCGCCCGCCCACTCCCACGGTCAGGTCGCCGCCGCGCCGGAACAGTCCCGCGCCGAGCGCCGGGCCTCGTTCGATGTCGCCGACTTCCCCATGCCCACCGGCCGTGAGGAGGAGTGGCGGTTCACCCCGATGGACCGGATCGCCACGCTGCTGCGGGACACCCCCTCGGGAGCCCACCTCGCGGTGGACGCCGACCTGCCCGAAGGAGTGACCCTCACCTCCATCTCGACCGAGCAGGCGCGCGCCCTCGGGGTTCCGGCCCCGCAGGACCGGACTGCCGCTCTCGCGGTAGCGCACACCGACCACTCCGGCGGAGTCATGCACCTGCAGGTGCCGGCCGACACCGTCGTCCACGACCCGATCAAGCTGCGCTTCGTCGGCTCGCACTCGGAACGGGTCTGGGGACATCTCGTCGTCAGCCTCGGTGCGCACAGCCGCTCGACCGTGGTCCTGGAGCACGAGGGCACCGCCCGGCTCTCCGAGGTCGTCTCGACCCTGGTCGGCACGGGGGCCCAGACCACCCTGGTCACCCTGCAGGAGTGGTCCGACGACACGGTTCACGCCGCGCAGCACGATGTCGTCGTCGGCCGGGACGCGAACGTCCGGCACGTCGCGGTCACCCTCGGCGGCCGGGTCGTGCGGGTCTGCACGAACATCACGTATGCCGGCCCGGGCGGCTCGGCCGAGGCATTCGGGGTCTATTTCGCCGACGCCGCGCAACACCTCGAGCACCGGCTCTTCGCCGACCACTCGGCGCCGCACTGTTCCAGCCACGTCGAATACAAGGGGGCGCTGCAGGGCGACACGGCACGCACCGTCTGGGTCGGTGACGTCCTCATCCGGGCCTCGGCCGAAGGCACTCAGACCTACGAGCTCAACCGCAATCTGTTGCTCACCGATGGCGCGCGCGCCGACTCGGTGCCCAATCTGGAGATCGAGACCGGGCAGATCGTCGGGGCCGGGCACGCCTCGGCCACTGGTCGGTTCGACGACGAGCAGCTGTTCTACCTGCAGGCGCGCGGCATACCGGAGGCGGAGGCGCGGCGGCTGGTCGTCCGCGGATTCTTCGCCGACATCATCAACCGGATCCCGGTCGCGGACCTGCAGGGCCACCTCATGCAGGCCGTGGAGCGGGAACTCGCGGGGGCAGCACCGGCATGACCGTTCCGATCAACGACAGCTACGTCCGGGTCTGCGACCTGGAGGATCTCGCCGTCGGCAGCCCCGCGCTGGCCGACGTGGACGGCGTACCGATCGCGCTGGTGCGCACCGCACCTGGTGAGGTGCACGCCGTCCACGACATCTGCACCCACGCCAACGTCTCACTGTCCGAGGGGGAGTTGGACGGCTGCACCCTGGAGTGCTGGTTGCACGGGTCGCGCTTCGACCTGCGCACCGGCGTGCCCTCCGGGCCACCGGCCACCGTCCCGGTCACCGTCTACCCCGTCGCCGTCCTCGACGGCGTCGTCTTCGTCAGCACCGCCCCGTCCAGCACGACCGTCCCCGGCACCGAGGAGCACCCGTCATGACCGTCCTGGAGATCCGCGACCTGCACGTCAGCGTCGACGTGGCCGCTGCGGGCGGCGGTGGTGAGGCCGAGGGCCCGAAGGAAATCCTCCGCGGGGTGGACCTCACCGTCCGCGCCGGTGAGACGCACGCGATCATGGGCCCCAACGGGTCGGGCAAGTCCACGCTGGCCTACTCGATCGCCGGGCACCCCAAGTACCACGTGACCCAGGGCAGCGTCACCCTCGACGGCGAGGACGTCCTGGCGATGAGCGTTGACGAGCGGGCGCGCGCCGGGATCTTCCTCGCGATGCAATACCCCGTCGAGGTGCCCGGGGTGACTGTCTCCAACTTCCTGCGGACCGCCAAGACCGCGATGGACGGGCAGGCGCCCAAGCTGCGCACCTGGGTCAAGGACGTCCGGGCCGCGATGGACGCGCTCAAGATGGACCCGGCCTTCGCTGAACGCAACGTCAATGAGGGCTTCTCCGGTGGCGAGAAGAAGCGCCACGAGGTGCTGCAACTCGAACTCCTACGCCCGAAGATCGCCCTGCTCGACGAGACCGACTCGGGTCTCGATGTCGATGCGCTGCGGGTGGTCAGCGAGGGAGTCAACCGGGCCAAGGAGGCCAACGACCTGGGCGTCCTGCTCATCACCCACTACACCCGGATCTTGCGCTACATCCGGCCCGACCACGTCCACGTCTTCGTCGACGGCCGGATCGTCGAACAGGGCGGCCCCGAGCTCGCCGACCGTCTCGAGGCCGAGGGCTACGACCGCTTCCTCACCCCGGCCTGATCGGGAGCGTGCCGAGACTCCCCATGACCGCAGCCCCGTTCTCCGACGCGGAACTGGCCCGCATCCGGGCCGACTTCCCGATCCTTCGCCGCACCGTTCGGGACGGGCGGGCACTGGTCTACCTCGATTCCGGAGCGACCTCGCACAAACCGCGTCAGGTGCTCGACGCCGAACGCCACTTCTACGAGCACACCAACGCGGCCGTCCACCGGGGAGCCCACCAGCTCTCCGAGGAGGGCACCGACGCCTATGAGTCCGCGCGGGCTCGGGTCGCTGCCTTCATCGGGGCCCAGCCGGACCAGATCGTCTTCACCCGCAACGCCACCGAGGCACTCAACCTCGTCGCCTACGCCTTCTCCAACGCCAGCGCGGGCGGCGGGGGAGCGGCCGGTGGTATGCCGTCCTCGCGCTTCCGGTTGGGCCCCGGCGACGAGGTGCTCGTCACCGAGATGGAGCACCACGCCAACCTCGTGCCCTGGCAGGAGCTGTGCCGACGGACCGGGGCGACGCTGCGC
>CAZNLX010000208.1:0-3497 GCA_964573925.1 uncultured Intrasporangiaceae bacterium | reverse complement strand
CGAGGTTGGCGATGACATAGCCGCCCTCGACGTCCTTGCCGACGCCCATGACCATCGGGTGGTCGTTGGCCCGGGCGGTCTGGCTGCGCAAGACATCGCCCAGGGACACCGTCTCGCGGTCGGTGTTGGGGATCTCGATACCGATCGCGGACTTGCCGGGGATCGGGCTGAGGATGCGCACGTCGGCCGAGGCGACGGCATACGCGATGTTCTTGGACAGGGCGGTGACCCGCTCGACCTTCGTCGCGAGCCCGAGTTCGACCTCGTATCGGGTGACCGTCGGGCCACGGCTGAACCCGGTCACTTGGGCGTCGATCTCGAACTGCTCGAAGACCTGGGTGAGCGACTCGACGACCCGGTCGTTGGCCGCGGACCGGGCCTTGTGCGGCGCGCCCGGGGCGAGCAGGGCGTTGTCCGGCAGGACGTAGGCGACGTCGCCGGAGAGGGACAACTGCTCCGCGCGCAGCGGCAGCGTCGAGGTCGGCGGAGCGATGAGTTCGGCCTTGGCCTTGGCACCCGGCTTGGTCGCTGCGGCGCTCGGCTCGACCGGCGGGGCCCCGTGCGCTGCCGGGTCGGTGGCGTCCACCCCGGTCTCCACGGGCCGCTTCTGGCCGGGCCGCAGGCCCTTGCGGGGGTTCGGCCCGTCGGCTGCGACCTCCGCCGCCTGCTCGAACGCCTCGTCCCCGGCACGTTTGGCGGCCAGGTCGATGACGGCTCGCCGGGACCGTCCGGTGGGGGCTCCGCCGCCGTCGGCGCCGTCCTCGGCCGCGAGCGTGGTCGATCGGCCGAGGACCCGGTCCCGGATCTGACCGACCCGCTGCGGGATCATCCGGACCGGGGTCGCGGTGATGACGAGCACCCCGAAGAAGCCGAGCATGAGCAGCAGGATGAGCGCCCCGACCGGCGAGACCGCCGAGGCCAGCGGGCTGGAGGCGAGGAAGCCGATGATCCCCCCGGCCGCCCGCATCCCGGTGGCACCGGCAGGCGGTGTCGGTATGCCGTCAGCCAGGTGGGCGATCCCGCAGGCGGCGAACGTGAGGGTCAGGGTGCCCACGACGATGCGGTTGGTCGCTGCGTCGTCCCCCGGAGCCCGCAGCAGGCGCAGGCCGAAGGCGAGCAGCACGAGCGGGACGGCATACGCGATGCGTCCGAAGGTGCCGGCGACGACGGCGTGGACGACGTCACCGATGACCCCGGTGAAGCCCCACCACTCGCGAGCGGCGACGACGACCGCCAGGGCGATGAGCAGGAAGCCGACCCCGTCGCGCCGGTGCTCCGGCTCGAGTTCGGCGGCCGAGTGACCGACCTTGCGCACGGCACTGCCCGCGACGTGTGAGACACCCAGCCAGGCACTGCGTGCCGCGCGCAGCGGGAACGGCAGACCGCCGCCCCGGGCTCGGCCCGCGGACTTGGGCGCGCGACGCGGTGCTGCCGTGCGCGCGCGGGTGTCCGTGGCACGGGAGGCCGTGCCACGGCTGCTGGCCTGTGGGCGCGAGGACGCTCCAGACGGTCGGGTCGCCATGCTCCGGAGGGTACTTCACCAGCCACGTCAACCCCAGGCGCCACACCCGTCACGCCGCTGGAAATCGCGTCTCGACAATCGAGACTCCGGTTTCACCCTATTCATCACTTGTCGTTATGCTCATCCCAAGGTCATGAGTGTCAGCGCACAGCCCCGGCTTGCTGACCGGCAACCCTCCGTCGCGGCGGGGTGCTCCGGGTGACGACCGGGCCGGTCACCGGACGTCGGTGACGGGCAAGCGCGGACCCCACCGGGTCCCTCGACCCGCAGGAGCACGACGATGTATGCCGCTCAACTCACCTCTGGCCCGCAGCCCCCCGCCCCCGCGATCGGTCGCCGCCTTGGGGCGGACCGGGACGCGCAGTCCGCGGCCACGCCCCGACTGCCGGCGACGACCGCGGACGGCCTGCTCGTCCCGACGTCCAACGGGCCTCGTGACTACGCCAATCTCGACCACGCCGCCTCGACGCCCGCTCTCACCGTCGTGGCCGAGGCGGTCGAACGAACTCTGCGCACCTACGCCTCGGTGCACCGGGGCAACGGCTTTGCCAGTCGAATCACCTCGCAGTGGTACGAGGAGGCTCGGGCCGAGGTCGCCTCCTTCGTCGGAGCACGGGCCGAGGACCTCGTCGTGTTCACTCGGACGACGACCGACTCGTGGAACCTGCTGGCCCGGGCCCTACCCGCCGACACGACGGTCGTCGTCTTCGCCTCGGAACACCACTCCACGCTGCTGCCCTGGGGCACTCGGCCGACCGGGGCGACGATCACCCTGCCGGTCCCCCGAACCATCGCCGACGGTCTGGCATGGCTGGACAGCGCCTTGGCTTCGGTCACCTCCGAGCACGTCCTCGTCGTCGTCGCGGGCGCGTCGAACGTCACCGGGGAGACCTGGCCCGTCGAGCAGATCGTCGCGCTCGCCCGCCGCCACGGCGCCCGGGTCGCTCTCGATGCCGCGCAACTCGTCCCGCACCGCGGCGTGGACCTGGCCCGGTCCGGAGTCGACTACGTCGCCTTCTCCGGCCACAAGCTCTACGCCCCCTACGGCGCGGGCGTCCTGGCCGGACGGTCCGACTGGCTCGACGCGGCCGAGCCCTATCTCGTCGGTGGCGGCGCAACCGCCCGGGTGCAGGAGTGCACCGTGACTTGGGCAACCGGACCGGCCCGGCACGAGGGCGGCAGCCCGAACGTCGTCGGGGCGGTCGCCCTGGCCGCAGCCTGCGCCGTGCTCGCCGAGCGGCGCGAGGACATCGCCCGGTACGAACACACCCTCGCCGAACGGCTGCGGCGGGGCCTGGAGAGCATCCCTGGCGTGCGGACTCACTCGCTGTTCGGCTCCGGCTCGGACCGGGTCGGGGTGGTCTCCTTCACCGTTGCCGGCCTGGACTCCTCGCTGGTCTCCACCGTGTTGGCCGTGGAACACGGCATCGGGGTGCGGGACGGCAAGTTCTGCGCGCACCCGCTCGTGGACGCCCTGCTCGCCGACGGGGACGAGGACACTCCCACGACGGCGGTCCGGGCCAGCCTCGGGCTGGCCTCCCGACCCGAGCACGTCGAGCGGCTCGTCGCCGCGGTGGCTCGACTGGCCGCTTCCGGTCCGGCCCTGAGCTACGCCCCGGGTCCACAAGGTTGGCAACCCGAGGACGACCCGCGCGAGGTGGAACTGCGCCGCCCCTGGTGACCTGCGGCCGGGATCGTCGCCCGCCGCAGGTTGGCGGCTCCGGGCTGAGCAGTCACCGCCAGCAGGCCCAAACGCTCGTATGGTCAGAGCCCTCGACCGGAGCCGAACCGGCGCAGGTGACGGTTAAGCCGCGGGCCAGGACGTGGTCGAGCTGGACGAACGGTGGCGCCAGCCGGTGCCCCACCGGCCAGGTCCGCACCCAGCCGGCTCCGGTGGCCCGGTGTGCGTCGACCAGCCCTTCGGCCACCTGTCGGTAGCCGGGATGGTCCGCGGAGGCGTTGAAGTCCCCGGCCA
>CAZNLX010000207.1:0-3531 GCA_964573925.1 uncultured Intrasporangiaceae bacterium | reverse complement strand
ATTCGGGGTCGCAGGGATGCTCGTCACCCTCTTCCGGATGCTCAGCGCCGACCTTGGCGCGCGTGACCCCGCCGCGTACTACCGGGCGACGCTGCGGTTCTACGTCGCGAGTGTCGGACTGGCCTTCGCGGGATTGATGGTCGGCGTCCTCTTCTGACCCTCGTCACGCACGGACGCGCCCCGAGGTGCTCGGTCCGCTCCCTCTAGACTGGTATGCCGTGCCCCGAACCGCCGTTGCCCGGGCCCGTCGCCTCGTGGTCAAGGTGGGGTCCAGTTCCCTGACCAGCGCGCAGGGTGGCCTCGACCCGTCCCGGCTGGCCGCTCTCGTCGAGGCGCTGGCCGCCCGCCACCACCGCGACACCCAGTTGGTCCTCGTGTCCTCCGGTGCCATCGCCGCAGGGATGGGACCGCTGGGCTTGGTCAAGCGGCCTCGCGACCTGGCCACCCAGCAGGCGGCAGCCAGCGTCGGGCAGGGAGCCCTCGTCGCGGCATACCAGCAGGAGTTCGGTGCTCACGAGATCACCGTCGGACAGGTGCTGCTCACCATCGACGACGTGACCCGGCGCACCCACTACCTCAACGCGCGGCGCACCCTGGACCGGTTGCTGGACCTGCGGGTGTTCCCCGTGGTCAACGAGAACGACACGGTGGCCACCCACGAGATCCGCTTCGGCGACAACGACCGGCTGGCCGCCCTCGTGGCCCATCTCATCCAAGCCGATGCACTCGTCCTGCTCTCCGACGTCGACGCCCTCTACGACGGGCCCCCGAGCCGGCCCGGCGCGACACGGATCCCGGTCGTGCGTGGCGCCCAGGATCTGGCCGACGTTGTCGTCGCCGGAGCGGGCAGCCAGGTGGGCACCGGTGGGATGGCGACCAAGGTGGAGGCGGCGGCGATCGCCAACGCGGCCGGCATACCGACCCTGCTCACGGCGACCGACCGGGTGGCCGAGGCGCTGCGTGGCAAAGACGTCGGCACCGTCTTCCTACCAGGGGCGCGCCGGCCCCCGTCGCGACTGCTCTGGCTCGCCCATGCCACCGCCCCGCACGGGCGGCTCGTTCTCGATGAGGGTGCCGTGGCCGCCGTCGTGGGGCGGCGCAAGTCGCTGCTGCCCGCCGGGATCGTCGCGGTCGAAGGGACCTTCGTGGGCGGCGACCCGGTCGACGTGTGCGATCCACGGGGGCACCCGGTGGCCCGCGGCATCGTCAACTACGGCTCCGACGAGCTGCCGACCCTGCTCGGGCGCTCGACCCGCGACCTGGCCCGGGAACTCGGGCCCGAGTACCAGCGCGAGGTCATCCACCGCGACGCCCTCGTCGTGCTCAGGTAGCGAGGTAAGGCAGACCTTCCTGCCCCAAGGTCCCATCGCGGGATGGACCGATCGGTCACTAGCGTCCGGAACGCCACAAAACCGCCCCGGCCTAGGAGCCGTCATGCCCCATCTCCCGCTGAAAACACCCGCCATCGGCCTGCTCACCGCCACCCTCACCGCCACGCTCGTCGCCACGGGAATCGTCGCGGCACCCGCCCAGGCCGCCACACCGGCAGCCCCGACGTATGCCGTGCGCCTGCTGCCCATGCCCTTCGCCTCGAGCATCGACGTGTCCAGTGCCGGACATGTCGCCGGGGTCGGAACCCCCAAACCGACGAGCCCGGGGGTGACCACCCCGTTCGTCTGGAGCGCCGGATCGGGCATGACGACCTTGCCGGTCCCGACCGGCGCCACCAACGTCATCGTCGCCGGGGTGAACTCTGACGGTTGGGTCACCGGCACCGTCCAGCCGGCCAGCGGCCCGGTCCAGGGGGTGGTGTGGCGCCCGGCAGGGGCGGCATACGAGATGGTCGTCCTGCCGACGCCGGCCGGTCTGGGCGCGCCCGTCCCGGTCGCCATCGACGACTCGGGACGGATCGTCGGCTCGGCCGGTGTGCTCGGGACGCCGTTCCGACGGGCCTTCCTCTGGTCGCCCACCGGCGGCTCGGTGGATCTGACGACGCTGGGCTATCCGGCCGACGCCCCCGTGGCGATGAGCCGCTCCGGCTGGGTCGCCACCCCGACGAGCGCCTACCGACTCGGCGACCCGGCGAGCATCATTCCGCTGCCGGCCCTGCCCAGCCCTGGGCAGATGCCCTACACCCTGGGCATCGCCGACGACGGCGACCGGTTCGTCCGCGGCCTCTACCCGTCATCGCAGTACTCGGCGATGCTCCTGCGCCTGGACGCGCAGACCGGCACCTGGACCCAGCTGTGGAGTGCACCCGTCGCGACGCCGTTCAACGACCTCGCCGACGTCAACGCCCTCGGTGATGCCGTGGGCTTCATCGCCCAGACCGCAACGGTGAGCTGGGCCCCCGGCGACCTCGCCACCGGCCTGCCGCCCTACCTCGCCGGCGGGTATGCCGCCCGTCCCGGTGACGCCTACCCCGGACTGTCCTTCACCAGCGCGTCCGGCATCTCCGACGGCCGGGACATCGTGGCCAACGCGAACACCGGCAACAACGCCGGGCGGCTGGTCCGGCTCACCCCGACCACCGCATGCACCGTCGGCACCTGCCTGCGAGTCACCGCGCTGACGGTCGGGGGCACCACCCCGTCGACCTGCACGCCGGGGGCCACCTACACCGCCAGCGGATCGGCGACGGTCACCGACCAGTTCGGTGCTCCGGCTCGCGGGGTCAGCGTCTCGGTCGGCCTGCTGTCGGGGTCGTCGACCGTCTACACGACGGTCGTCACGGACCGGAAGGGGATCGCCAAGTTCACCGGGAAGCTCGGGACCTGCGAGGGCACCGTGACCGCTCTCGTCGACGACGTGGTGCGCACCGGAGCGACCTTCGACCGGACCGTGGGCACCCTGGTCCGCAGCGCGCTGCCGACCGTGCGCTGAGCCCCAACGGCTGACCCTCGAACGGGTATGCCGCACGCTCGGGGGTGCGGCATACCCGTTCTCAGGTCGAGGGCTCCACGGGCGACGCGGGTATCGCGTCTGCCCGGCGATCGGGCCGATTGATGGTGAGCGCTGCGCCGAGGACGACGGCGAAGCCCGCGACGGCCGACCAGGTGAGGTGCTCGCCGAGGACGAGGGTGCCCAGCAGGACCGAGACGACCGGGATGAGATAGGTGATCGTCGACCCGACGACCGGACCGGCGGCCCGGACCACGTCGTACTGGAACATGAAGGCCAGCCCGGTGCCCAGCGCGCCGAGCGCCAGGACGGCGAGCAGCGGCAACCAGGCCCGCCATCCGTCCGCCGTCCCGTGCGTGCTCCACGGAGTGGCCTGGTGCCCCCGGTCCAGCCACCAGGCCACGAGCGAGGTCGGGATGAGGAAGCCGCTGCCGACGAGCAGCACCGCGGCCGGTTGGGACAGCCCGCCGAGATCGGCCCCGGACAGGAAGCGCCGGTAGTAGGTCCACCCAACCCCGTAGGACGCACCCCCGGTGACCGCCATCCCGAACCCGAGCAGATCAGGCCGCTCGGCGACCGTCCACGGCTGGGCGATGAGCACGACACCGAGGAAGCCCACCGCCACGGCCA
>CAZNLX010000206.1:0-3544 GCA_964573925.1 uncultured Intrasporangiaceae bacterium | reverse complement strand
GGGCGGGGCGGGCGGGGGCGAACGACGCAGCCCACGGTCTCCTTGCCAACGGCAACATACTCGGTATACAGTCGCTGACCAGCGGACATACTCAGTATGCCGTCCGCTGGAGAGGACTCACCCGGATGGCTGTCAGGCAGAGCTTGCTCGCCCTCCTGCGCGAGGGGCCGCGCTACGGCGCGCTGCTCAAGGCGGGGTTCGAGGCCCGCACCGGCGGCGTGTGGCCGCTCAACGTCGGGCAGGTCTACACCACCCTGGCCCGGCTGGAGCGTGACGGACTGGTCGTCGGGGACGGCGCTGCAGACGCCGAGGGCCGGATCGCCTACCGACTCACCGACGCCGGGCGCGCCGAGGCCGACTCGTGGTGGCAGGCGCCGGTCGGCGTCGCCGAACCTGCGCGTGACGAACTCGTCATCAAGCTCGCCCTCGCCCTGAGCAGCCCCGGCATCGACCCCTATGCCGTGATCCACACCCAGCGCACCTCGACGATGCGTCACCTGCGTGAGCTCACCCGGCTCAAGCTCACCCTCACCGCTCCCCCCGGCGGGCTACCGAACACGCCGGCGACCGATCCCGAACTCCTCGTCCTCGAACACCGGCTGTTCGTCGTTGAGGCCCAACTCCGCTGGCTCGACCACGTCGAGGCCACCCTCGCCACGCTCCCGAACGCCGCCACGCTCCCGACCAGCCCAGCACCGACAGGGGAACCGTCATGACCGACCTCGTCCTGCGCCTCACCGACGTCCACCGGGTGCACGGCTCGGGTCCCACTGCCGTCCGCGCCCTCGACGGAGTGAGCCTCACCGTGCGCGCCGGGGAACTCGTCGCGGTCATGGGCCCGAGCGGCAGCGGCAAGTCGACCCTGCTCAACCTCGCCGGCGCCCTCGACCTGCCCACCTCCGGCGTCGTCGAGGTCGACGGCCAGTCGACCTCGGCCCTACGTCCGGCTGACCTCGCGGCGCTGCGCCGCCGCCGGGTCGGGGTGGTCTTCCAGGACCTCAACCTCATCCCGTCCCTCACCGCCGCCGAGAACATCGGCCTGCCGCTCGAACTCGACGGTCGCCGGGTCAGCGAGGCCCGCCGGGCAGCAGTCGGCGCCCTGCACGAACTCGGCCTCGACGAACTCGCCGACCGCTATCCCGACCAGATGTCCGGCGGCCAGCAGCAGCGCGTCGCCATCGCACGAGCGCTGGTCGGCGACCGCCGCCTCGTCCTGGCCGACGAGCCCACCGGAGCCCTCGACTCACTCACCGGCGAGGGGGTGCTCGCGGTCCTGCGGGCCCGCTGTGACGCCGGCGCGGCTGGCCTGTTGGTCACCCACGAGGCACGGCACGCCGGCTGGGCCGACCGGGTCATCTACCTGCGCGACGGCCGGATCGTCGACTCCACGGAGGCCTTCACAAGCTCGAGTATGCCGCGCGCGCGGCATACCGCCCAGGGCTCGGCGCCCACTGCGGAACCGGCTGCAGCAGCCGCAGCGGCACCCGTCGCGGAACCGGCCGCCAGCCCCGCGCCGACCGCGAGCGAGGCCTGAGCCATGGCAACCACCACCGCTCCCCCGCCGCTGCCACCGTCGACTGCCCCCGGACCCCGGCCCGGACCGTTGGCTCCCCCACCCCGCGACACCCTCGGTGAGTGGCGGTCCGGCTGGCGGGTTGCCCTGCGTCTGGCCCGGCGCGACGTGCGCCGGCACCTGGGCCGAAGTCTGCTCATCGTCATCATGGTCGCGGTGCCAGTCCTGCTGCTCGTCGGCGCCAACGTCGGCCTCTCGACGCACGACCTGTCCCCCCGGGAACGGCTGCCCTATGCCATGGGGCAGACCCAAGCGGTGATCAGGGGTGTCGAACCCGTCGTGGTCCGACCGGCGGTCGACGACCAGGGCGCCTCCTTCGCCTCCGCGACCGGCGAAGGCCCTGAGGCGACGAAGGAAGTCGCAGCCACCCCGATCCCGGGCTGGGGCCAAGACCCTGCGACTCGCACCGCCGCCCTGGCCACCCTCACCGGCAGCACCGTCATCCGGATGACCGAGTCGACGCGCTACACGACAGTCGGACGCAAGCAGATCGACGTGCGGATCCGGGGGGTCGACGGCGCGACCTACGCCCGGCAGGTCGACGGGGTGGCCCGGCTCACGTCGGGCCGCTGGCCGGTCACACCTACCGAGGCATTGGTGAGCCCGGTCGGGATCTACAAGGGCCTGCCCTCGACCGGCACGGTGACGGTCAACCTGCCCGACGGCACGGGCACGAGCTACACGATCGTCGGGACCGGGGAGGGCTGGATCACCGACTACACCGCGGATGCCGCGGACCTCATCACTCTGCCGGACAAGGACGACCCACCATTCGGCCAGACGGCATACCTCGTGGACCGCGCCGCCCCGGTGACCTGGGCCGATCTCAAGGCCTGGGCCGACCACGGGATGCGGGTGGGCAGCCGCCACGTCATCCTCAACCCACCGACGGCCCAGGAGCTGGGCCTGCCTCCCGATGTCGTCCTGCGCCAGTACGAAGACGCCGCGGGCCAGGCAATCACCTCGGCGATCATGGCCATCGGCCTGCTGCTCGAGACGACCCTGCTCGTCGGCCCAGCCTTCGCCGTGAGCGCCGCCCGCCAGCGGCGGACCCTGGCCCTGGCCGCCAGCAACGGAGCCACCACCCCGCAGCTTCGCCGGGCCGTCCTCGCCCAGGCGCTCGTCCTCGGGGTGCTCGCCGCGCTCGGGGGCGCGATCACCGGTGTGGTCGGCGCAGCGGCGGTAGTCGCCTGGTCGAGGACCTACCGGCCGACGACCTTCTTCGGCCCGTTCGACCTGCCCGCCTGGCCACTGGCGATCGTCGTGGGGTGTGCGATCGCCTCCGCGGTCATCGCCGCCATGATCCCTTCGCGGGGCCTGGATCGGCTGGACATCGTCGGGGTGATGCGCGGCCAGAACGTCTCGCCACGGGCCAAGGTCCGCACCCCGATCGCCGGCATCATCCTGGCCGCACTCGGCACGGTCGGCGTCTTCGCCGCCATCGCCTACCGCCCGACCGAACCGACCTGGCTCGACCAGGTGGTCCCCTTCGCGGCGATGCTCGGCGCGATCCTCCTCGTCGTCGGGGCGCTGCTGCTCGTGCCGATGATCCTCGTCAGCGCCGCCCGACTGGCCCGGCCCGCCCCGGTGTCGATCCGGATGGCCCTGCGGGACGCCGCCCGCCAACGCGGTCGGGCCACCTCGACGGTGGCCGCCATCCTCGGCGGGACCGCGCTGCTGTCGGCGATCCTCGTCGTCGCGGCCAGCTACTCGGCCTTCCGGGGCCAGTACTACAAGCCGCAACTTCCCTACGGACAGGCCAGGATCGTCCCGCAAGGCGCCATGAACACCGGCCGGACGGACGCACGCTGGGGCCAGACCATCACCGACATCGTCCGCACGACCGACCCGACCCTGCAGGTGCGGTTGCTGCAAGTGGTCGACGTCAGCCTCCCGTTCATCAAGCCCAACAACTCCGGGTCGATCACGCAGCCTTACCTCGTCGCGCTGCGCGAGGGCTGCACCCCCGGG
>CAZNLX010000205.1:0-3559 GCA_964573925.1 uncultured Intrasporangiaceae bacterium | reverse complement strand
TGCGGACCCGACCCAGGGCCGGACGGGAGACTTCCTGCGGCACCCCGCCGACGAGGGGGGCCGAGCACACCCGGCAGTCGCGCACGTGCGGCCGGTTCGGGTGACCGACCGGGCAGACGAGCGCCAGCACTGTGGCCTCTCCGCTCGGCGGCGGGAGGTGGACGCCTTCGGGGAGCTTGAAATCAACGACGGTGGCCCCGTCGTGATCGGCGAAGTCCGGGTCCGGCGCGGCCGCGGCAACCGGACCAGCCTGCTCCATTCCGCGAGGGCGTTCACGACCCGGGACGGCCGAGATGAGCTCCGGCTCCCCGTCGGCGGCCGCGGTGACGACCGAGTGCTCGGAGGCGACGGACGTTTCGGCGCCCGCCGACCCGGGCTCCTCGGCGTCCGGGTCAACCACCGCATTCCAGCGGGCGGTGGGATCGGCCTCCCAGGATGCGGTCGGGTCCGCCTCGGGGGTCGGCTCCATCTCAGGGGTCGGGTCCTCGCGCGGAGCCGCCGCCTCTTGCGACGCTGCGGCCTCGTCCGGCACCGCGAGCTCCTCGACCGCTGAGGCGTCCTCGGCGGATGCCGCATCGTCGTCGCTTGGGTCGTCGCTTGGGTCGTCGCTCGGGTCGCCACTCGATTCGCCGATCGACGTGGACGGTCCGGCCGGCTCCTCGACCGGTGGCAGGTCGTCAGCCGCCGAATCGTCTGCCGGGGCGGGGACCGCAACGGACGGTCCGTCGTGCTCGGCAAGGAGATCGTCCCGGGCCGGTGAGTCGTCTTCGATCGGCTCCGGATCGGGCACCGGCTCGCCTGGTGTGACTCCGTCCAGTGACGGCCGCGGGAACGTCGACACGGCCGACGCTCGGACCACCCCGCTGACCACCGGCAGGGTCGTTCCCTCGACGGGCAGCCGTCGCCCGAGGGTGACGCCGTGGGCAGTGTCGATGCTCTGTTCGGACCAGGTGGTGATTCCTGAGCCGCGCACGACGTGGCGGCCGTCGGCGGCCTCCACCTCGACGACCCAGTCACCCCGGACGGCCACCTGAGCGCGTCCCTCGGAGATCAGGACGATGGCGAACATCGGCATCGACAGCAGCGACACCCCGAGGGCATCGGTCAGCTGTTGCAGAAGAACCCCCAGGTCGGCCCCGGTGCGAGCAGCTCGCCAGATGGCCGTGGCCGCCTCGTCGGACACCTCGGCCGGCAGCATGACGACACCACCCGGCCAGACCAGGGCGAGATCCTCGCCAGGGGTCCACAGGACGTCATCCACCGATTGCCTCCCCTTGTTCCACGAGCAGGACGTCGGACGGGTCCGGGACGGTGTCGTCATTCGCACCCAGCCCCAGTTCGTCTGCGAGGGTGTCCTCGAGGTGGCCGCCAGTCCCTGGCTGGGCGGTCACCGAGACCGCGTCGACGACCACCGCGGTGACGTTGTCCCGACCTCCGGCAGCCACCGCGGCGCGAACCAACTCGTCGGCCGCCGCCTGTGCACCGGGCACGGCGACGAGGGTCGCGGCGATGAGGGCGTCGGTGAGTTCGCCGGTGAGGCCGTCCGAGCAGATGAGCAGCCGGTCGCCCACCGCGGCCGGGAGCAGCCACTGATCCACGGCGGGCTGACTCAGCAACCCGCCACCGAGTGCCCGGGTGATGACGCTGCGCCTGGCGTGGGTCCGGGCCTCCTCACGGGCGATCATCCCGGCCTCGACCATCTCCTGGACCTGCGAGTGGTCGACGCTCACCTGCTCGAGGATCCCGCGGGCCAGCCGATAGGTCCGGGAATCCCCGACGTTGAAGATCAACCAGCACGGCATACCGTCCTGGACCGTCAACCCAGCCCCGGTCAGGGTCGATCCGGGCGAGCCGGCACCGGTGGGACCGATGGTGTTGATCGTCGCAACGGCCATGGCGACGGCCTCGTGCACCGCGTCCGAGGTGAGCCAGGAACCGGATCGGTAGGTCTGGAAGGCGTCGACAACGGCCTGTGCGGCCACGTCGCCCTGCTGGTGACCACCCATCCCGTCGGCGACGAGAAACACCGGAGGGCTGGCGAGGAAACAGTCCTCGTTGTGTTCCCGCCGAGTCCCGCGATCGCTCGCCGCTCCCCACTGCACGACGAAGTCGAGGTGTCCGGGATGTTCATCGGTCACGGGTCAGCCTCCGACCACACGGAAGGAGCGCCGGCCCAGGTGCAGCTGCCCTCCGGTCGCGACGACGAGCGCGCCGCCGGCGGGCACCGCGGTCCGTATGCCGCTCGGCGTCGTCACCGAGCTCCCGTTCGTCGAGTGCAGGTCCATCACCCAAATGCCGTCCGGATCCGGACGCAGCACCGCATGTGTCTTCGACGTGGACATCGACGGATCCCGCAATGCGACGAGGCGGGCCTCCGGATAGTCCGGCGGCGCGGTGGGGTTGCGGCCCACAACGACGACCCGGTCGATGCTGATCCGTTCACCGTCGTCGGCGACCAGGGCCCGGGCCAGCTCGCTGGGTGCCATGGCCAAGGCGTTCGGTGCCAGGAGTGTGTGGTCCTCGTTCTCCTCGACGATCCCCGCCGGGGCGACGGGAGCGGGTGGAGCGACGGGCGGTTCGACGGGGGCCGCTGGCTCGGGGGCCGACGACGGCTCACTGGTGCGAGGCGACCGACCGGGCACCGCGGTGATGAGCCCGAACTCGCCGCCGACCACCGAGACCGGAGCTGAGGCAGGTGCCGTCGGTGCGGGGGCCGGGACGCGCGGCACCGGCGGGACGGTGCCGAGCATGGTGGCCTGGGTCGTCTCCGGGAAGCCCCAGCCACCCGTTGAAGGTGCGGGCGGGGCGGGCGGGGCGGCATCCAGTCCCACCAGGGAGATCGCGGGAGCGGGAGCTACCGCCGCGACCGGAGCCGCGGGCACCGGCGTTGCCGGGTCCCGACCGGCGCGGACGTCCAGGACGACAAGGCCGGTCACCCGGTCATGCCAGGCCTGGTTGACCGGCTTGCGGATGAGCAGCACGGTGACGAGGTAGCCGACCCCGAGGGTCACTCCCGTGACCAGGGCGATGAGCAGGTACTTGAGCACCCCGGCCCAGCCCGGCGACCGGCCGTCGGCGAGACGCACCTGCCGGATCCCCAGCAGCTTGCCCCCGGGGAGATAGCCGGTCCGCCCCAGGTAGACGTAAACGCCCACCGTGATCACCGCAACGACCGCCTGGGAAGCCAGCCCGAGGGTCATCACCTGGTTGATCGACGAGGCCGAACGCAATGGCAGGGAGACGACGAACCCGACGAGGGTGCCCAGGACGAAGTCGAGCGCACGAGCCGCGGCTCGCCGACCGAGGCTGGCGGGCACACAGCCACGCAGGTGCGGAGCCAACGTCGCCAGGGCCGTCGGGCCGTCGACGGCAGCTCCGGGTGAGAGCGTCACGGGGACTCCTTTCTCCGGCGTGCCACGAGGTCCGCCGTCCGGGCGCGCACCGCGCCGATGACTCGCGCAACGATCATTCGCAGGCGAGCGGCCAGGGCGCCCCGGCGCAGGCCGAGGGATCGCGGCGAGACGGCCGCGACCCGCCGCTTCACCGGGGACACGGAGGA
>CAZNLX010000204.1:0-3563 GCA_964573925.1 uncultured Intrasporangiaceae bacterium | reverse complement strand
GCGCTTCCTTGACACGGAAGAGGTCACTGGTTCAAACCCAGTATCGCCCACCACCAGAAAACGGCCCCTGACCTGTGGAAACGCAGATCAGGGGCCGTTTTCGGCGCGGCGGTCACTCGGTAAAGGTGATGCCCTGCCGGTTGAACTGGTAGTGGGCATCCAGCACGAACGGCTGGCCGGAGTCGACGCCGAAGGCGATCTTCCAGGTGGCTTCCTTGCCAGGCTGCACGATGTCCTTGGGCTGCGTGACACCGGCACCCCGGTCCATGACCTGCATCGCCTCGCGGGACCCAGTCTTGGCGCGCAGGAAGAACTGGTCGGACGGCAGCGCCTCCTTGGAGCCGTTCTTGAGCACGACGTCCATGACGATGAAGGTCTGACTGACCTTGTCCTGGAACATCACGTCCTCGGTGGGCTTGTAGGTGCGGGGCTTGGAGATCGTCACGGTCACCCCGTCGTCCCAGGAGAACGACTCGCCGAACTTCTTGCCCGCGCTCGGCGGGAGTGTGGGTGCGACTTCCGTCGGGGCCACCACGGAGGGCAGGGGAGCAGCTTCGGTGTTGGTCGGGGTCACGGTGGTGGGCGCGGGGCACGTGCACGCGGCAAGAGCCAACAGAACGGTGGGAACAAGAAGCCTCATGCCCTAGAGAATGCCCTGCTGGACCGGGTATTGCATTCTCAGGGGAGGTGATGTCCAGCCCATGGACGCCCAGCGGCGAATTCGGCGTGGGCGTCCCCAGGCCAGCTACCGCGTGGCCGAGCAGACTCCTGCCAGGATGGAACCCATGAGGCAGCTACCGCGCGTTTGGGTCAACGGGCGCCTGATCGACGACGGAGTCCTGGCCGTCGACCCGGTGGATCACGGTCTCGTCGTCGGGGACGGGGCGTTCGAGACGGCAGAACTCCTCAACGGTCGACCGTTCGCCCTCACACGCCACCACCGTCGGCTCGAGCGCTCACTGGCCGGGCTCGGGTTGGCGCCGCTGGACTGGGACCGGATGAACGCCGGGATCGCCGCGGTGCTCGCCGACGGCCCACCCATCACCTTCGGGCGGTTGCGCTACTTCGTCACCGCGGGGCCCGGCGCACTGGGCTCGGAGCGGCTACCGGATTCGGCGCCGACCTATGTCGTCGCGGCCGGGCCGCTCTCGCCGTATCCGCCGTCGACGGCACTGCACGTCGTTCCCTGGGTCCGCAACGAGCGGGCGGCCACCGCGGGCCTCAAGACGACCTCCTATGCCGACAACGTCATGGCGTATGCCGCCGCCAAGCGTGCCGGGGCCGGTGAAGCAGTCTTCGCCAACACCCGGGGCGAGCTCTGTGAAGGCACCGGCTCGAACATCTTCGTCATCGTCGAAGGGATCATCCGCACTCCGCCGCTGAGCTCAGGCGCGCTCGCCGGGGTCACCAGAGAACTGCTGCTGGAGTGGGCGGCCAAGGACGGACTGCCGATCCTCGAGGAGGATCTCCCACTGTCCATCCTGCAGACCGCGGACGAGGTATTCATCACGAGCACGACCCGCTCGGTGATGCCGGTGCACCGCATCGATGACCGGGAGCTGGCGATCGGGCCGATGACCCGCCGCGCCGCCGAGTTGTTCACGTCCCGAGCCGCCGAGGGGATGGACCCCTAAGGGGGCAGGACGCGAGGTTTTTCGGGCATGGTGCGGCTGGGGGGATTCGCCTTCCCGCCGACCGGCCCGCTATCCTTGCCACTCGCAGCCGGCGACCCCGGCAGCACCCGGATGTGTAGCTCAGTTGGTTAGAGCGTTCGCTTCACACGCGAGAGGTCAGGGGTTCGAGTCCCTTCACATCCACTTCCTGGACATCGTCGCTCGGTCCGAGCGCGCCCTTCGATTCCGGTTCGGACCCGATGACACCTACGCCGCATTCCTCAGCGATCCCGACCGGGTCGGTCCTGGTCGGGGGGATGCTCTTCGGCACCGCTGGTGTCGCCCAGGCCTTCGCCCCGGTCGGGGCCCATCCGGTGACCGTCGGGGCGGCGCGGTTGGGCATCGGGGCCGTGGCCCTGGCTGCCTTCGTCCTGGTCCGAGGCGGGACCCTGGCTGCGCTCATCCGCCCCTGGCGCACCCGGGCGGGCCTGCTCGCGGCCGCCGGGGCAGCGGCATACCAGCCGTTCTTCTTCGCCGGCGTCGCCCGGGCCGGCGTGCCGCTGGGCACCCTCGTCGCCGTCGGAAGTGCTCCCGTCTTCACCGGTCTGCTGACCTGGCTGTGGCGCCGGGAGCCCCCCTCAGCGAGTTGGGCGCTGGCCACCGCGATCTGCGTCGGCGGGCTCGCCCTGCTCACCGGAGCGGGGGCCCAGGGCGGCAGCCTCGACGGGATCGCCCTCACCGCCGGGGCCGGCCTGTCGATCGCCTGCTACACCGTCGCGGCGAAGTCGTTGCTGGACAACGGGGCCGATGCCATCGGAGTGTGCGCGTCGGCCTTCCTCCTGGGGAGCGTGGCGGTGCTGCCCTTCGCGCTCGGTCCGGGTTTCGGGTGGGTTCTCGGCGCACGCGGAGCGCTCGTCGCCGGCTTCCTGGGCATCGCGACGATGGGCGTGGCGAACATCCTCTACACCTGGGGGTTGGCCCACCTGCCGGCTCCGACGGCCGCGACCCTGGGCCTGGCCGATCCGGTCACCGCGACCGCGCTCGGCGTGCTCGTCCTGGGCCAGAGCGTGCCTGTGCTGGGCTGGGTCGGGTTCGTCGCCGTCGTCGTCGGACTGCTCCTGCAGGGCCTCACCGCCGCCCGAAGCGGTCGTGCGGCACCCGCCCCCCTCGGCTAGCGACGGGAAACCGGCGTGCCGCAGGGTCTGCGGGGCCGATAGCCTGTCGTATGCCGCGCGGGGCCCACCCGCCGCTTCTCACCTCACCTCAGGGAGCCAGCTGTGTCCGCCAGCATCACCGTGTCCGTCGCCGGAAGCGAGCGATCGGTCGCGGAGCAGACTACGGCCGCCGAGTTGTTCGCCGACGACCGGGCGATCGTCGTCGCGAGGGTCAATGGCGAGTTGCGCGACCTGGCGCATGCGCTCGCCGACGGGGACATCGTCGAGCCGGTGCGGGTCGACGAGCCGGACGGACTTCAGGTGTTGCGCCATTCCTGCGCCCACGTGCTCGCTCAGGCCGTGCAACAGGTCAACCCCGACGCCAAGCTCGGGATCGGCCCGCCGATCCGTGACGGCTTCTACTACGACTTCGACGTCGCGACGCCGTTCACGCCCGAGGCGCTCAAGGACCTCGAGAAGGTCATGCAGCGGATCATCAACGAGGGCCAGACGTTCGTGCGCCGTGAGATCACCGACGCCGCCGCCCTGTCCGAGCTGGCTCACGAGCCCTACAAGTGCGAGCTCGTCGGGCTGAAGTCCAACGCCGCGGACGCCGCGGAAGGCGCCAGCGCCGAGGTCGGCGAAGGCGGGCTGACGATCTACGACAACATCCGCCGCGACGGCACCCGCGCCTGGGGCGATCTGTGCCGGGGGCCGCACATCCCCAACACCAAGCTGCTGGGCAACGCCTTCAAGGTGATGCGCAGCAGCGCGGCATACTGGCGCGGCGACCAGG
>CAZNLX010000203.1:0-3594 GCA_964573925.1 uncultured Intrasporangiaceae bacterium | reverse complement strand
CGCGCTCACGTCCACGGTGGACCCCGGGCTGCTGCGCTCGGAGATCGCCCGGACCTACCGTCGCGGGCTCACTGTTCCCGCTGTGGTCACCGTCCCGGTCTCGGTGGCCCTGGTCGTCTTCGCAGTTCCGCTCATGGGCCTGCTGGTCACCGCGCGCCAGCCCTCGGAGATCGCCGCCTCGGCGAGCGTGCTGGCCATGCTGGCCCCCCTGCCTGCAGCGCTGGGGGTCATCCTGCTCAACCACCGAATCCTCGGGCTAGCCGGCCCGCGGCATACCGCACTCACGCTCACGATCCCGGTGGCGGCCATCGTCGCGATGGCAGCGCTGGGAGCCGCCCTCCTGCGCACGGAATGGGTGACTCTCGCACTGGCCGCAGGGTTGAGCCTGGCCGGTGTCCTCACCGCCGCGCTCGGCAGCTGGGTGACCCGCCACAACCTCGACAACTTCGGATCCACTGGCGCGGGCCGAACGCTGGCCCGGACCCTCCTCGCAGCGTTGGGGGCAGGCTATGTCGCCTGGGGCTTGGTCATCGCCCTCACCCGGGCGCTTGCGGGACTCGGACGGCCAGGGTATGCCGCGCTGCTCGCCCTGGGAGGCATGCTCTTTGGCGTTGTCTACTTCCTTCTCCTGCGGCTGCTGCATGTGCAGGAGTTGGCCGATCTCGTCGTACCGGTGGTCAACCGCTACGACAGGCGCCCACCCGGTCGACACCGCCCCGGCGAGTGACTCCGCACGTCCAGTTAGACGTGCTGTCCAGCAAGGTGGCCGTATGCCGCGGTCACCCGCTCCCGCCACCATGCGTGCCGGTCCGCGCCCGCCGCCCATCGCTGCAGCAGCGCCTCGTCGGCCGGTGGCGGGGCGATGGGGACAGGCAGGCCGCGACCGGACCGGACCGCAGGGTGCGCCACGACGTCGCCGCCGAGCAGCGCCAGGGTCCCGAGACCGCACGCCCACGGGAGGTCAGGCAGGGCCCCGGCGAGGGCCAGGCCGGCGGCCATGCCCACGGAGGTGTCCAGGGCCGAAGAGACCACGGCGGGTAGGCCACACTCGGCGACGATGTCCAGGGCCCGGCGCACCCCGCCCAACGGCGCAACCTTGACGATGATGAGGTCCGCCGCATGTTCCCGCGCGACCCGCACCGGGTCCTCGGCCTTGCGGATCGACTCGTCCGCGGCGATCGGCACGTCCACCCCGGCCCGAGCCAGCGCCACCCGCAGCGCAGCGAGGTCGGACACCTGCGCGCAGGGTTGCTCGGCATATTCCAGCCCGTATGCCGCGAGCGCCCGGATCGCGTCCAGCGCATCAGACACGCTCCACGCGGCGTTCGCATCGATTCGGATCCGCCCTTCGGAGCCGAGCACCTCGCGCGCCGCGGCCACCCGGTCGAGATCGTCGGCGAGCCGCTGACCAGGCTCGGCCACTTTGACCTTCGCGGTCGTGGAGCCGGGAAAGCGGGCCAGGACGGACGGTACATCCGCAGCCGGGACCGCCGGGACTGTCGCGTTGACCGGGACGTGGTCTCGAAGGGAAGTCGGCCACCCGGCATACGCCGCCTCGATCGCTGAGGCCAGCCAGCGGGAGGCTTCGTGGGCACCGTACTCGAGGAAGGGCCCGAACTCCCCCCAGCCCTCCGGCCCCGGAAACAAGGCCACCTCGCGTTCGGTCAGGCCTCGGAACCGGACCGTCAGGGGCACCCGGACGACCCGTATGCCGTGCAGCAGCTCCGGCAACTCAGGCAGCTCCGGCAGCTCCGGCAGCGGGGGCGGCGGCATACCGGCGATTGTGCCAGCGGACGAGCGCGGGGTGTCCGCTGGACGGGTCCAGACGACGCGCCGCGCCGACGGGGAATATCCTTCCGGTCGTGAGCACCGGCGCCCTCCCCTTCGTCTCGGCGACCTTCGATCCCGCCGCGTGGGAGCCGGTCGCCGGATTCGAACTCACGGACGTCACCTACCACCGGTGTGTGCTGCCCGGTCCGGCTCGTGGGACGGTGCGGGTTGCCTTCGACCGGCCGGACGTGCTCAATGCCTTCCGCCCACACACCGTCGACGAGCTCTATCGGGTCCTCGACCATGCCCGGATGACCCCCGATGTCGGTGTCGTCCTGCTCACCGGCAACGGGCCGAGTCCCCGTGAGGGTTCGTCGCCGACGACCGAGGGCTGGGCCTTCTGCACCGGCGGCGACCAGCGGATCCGTGGCCGGTCGGGCTATCAATACGCTTCTGGCACAACGGCCGACAGCGTCGACGAAGCCCGCGTCAAGGCCGAGGGTGGGCGACTGCACATCCTGGAGGTCCAACGACTGATCAGGACGATGCCTAAGGTCGTCATCGCGGTCGTCAACGGCTGGGCAGCCGGCGGCGGTCACTCGCTGCACGTCGTCTGCGACCTCACCGTCGCCTGTCGTGAGCACGCCCGGTTCAAGCAGACCGATGCCGACGTGGGGTCCTTCGACGGCGGCTACGGCTCGGCCTACCTGGCCAAGATGGTCGGCCAGAAGTTCGCCCGTGAGATCTTCTTCCTCGGCCGCGCATACTCCGCCGAGGACATGCACCGGATGGGGGCGGTGAACATCGTCGCCGACCACGCCGATCTCGAGGCCGTGGCCGTGCAGGTCGCCACGGAGATCAACGGCAAGTCGCCGACCGCGCAGCGGATGCTCAAGTTCGCGTTCAATCTTCTCGACGATGGACTGATGGGTCAGCAGGTCTTCGCTGGCGAGGCGACCCGTCTGGCATACATGACCGACGAGGCCGTCGAAGGGCGCGACTCGTTCCTGCAGAAGCGCGACCCAGACTGGTCGCCCTTCCCCTGGTACTTCTGACGCGGCATACCCATGCGCTTGCAGCCGTTCCCCCTCGCCACCGGACCTGCGCTGATGGCTGCCGTGGGAAACATCGCCGCCGCCCTCGACGGGTGGGGTCCAGCGCTGCTCCCGTATGCCGCGAGCTCACCTGCTCCGGTCCTCGCGTCCTTCGACGAGGCGCAGCTTCCGGAAGGGCTGGCCCTCGTCGTGTCCACCTCCGGCTCGACCGGCATCCCCAAGCGGACCATGCTCACCGCGGACAACCTGCTGGCGTCGGCCGGAGCGACGCACGACGTGTTGTCCGGGCCGGGGTCGTGGCTGCTCGCTCTGCCCTCGTTCCACATCGCCGGGCTTCAGGTCATCGTCCGGTCGATTCTCGGCTCGGCGGGTGAGCCTGCGGTCATGGACCTCACCGGTGGGTTCACCGTCGACGGGTTCGTGTCGGCCGCCCGCGCGATGCCCGACACCCCGGACCCCACCTACGTGTCGCTCGTGCCCACCCAAGTGGCCCGGTTGCTCGCCGATCCCTCGGGCGTCGAGACGCTGGCCGCTTTCGACGCGGTCTTGTGCGGTGCGGCGGCGATCCCCGCGGCGGTGCGGACCCAGGCCCGAGACTGCGGAGTGCGCCTCGTGACGACCTTCGGGATGACCGAGACAGCGGGCGGATGCGTCTACGACGGGCTGCCGCTGCCGGTGAGCGAGGTACACATCGACAACGACCGGCACGTCGTGCTCGGTGGGGCAACCGTGGCCGCCGGATATCTCGGTGACCCCGCGATGACCGCGG
>CAZNLX010000202.1:0-3612 GCA_964573925.1 uncultured Intrasporangiaceae bacterium | reverse complement strand
ACGGCGCGGGCGTCCTGGCCGGACGGTCCGACTGGCTCGACGCCGCCGACCCCTACCTCGTCGGCGGTGGCGCGACCGCGCGCGTCGAGGAGTGCGGGGTCACCTGGGCCACCGGGGCGGCCCGGCACGAGGGCGGCAGCCCGAACGTCGTCGGCGCGGTGGCTCTCGCTGCGGCGTGTGCCGTGCTCGCCGAACGCCGCAGCGACATCGCGCGCTACGAGCACACCCTCGCCGAGCGGCTCCGTCGGGGCCTCCAGGCGATCCCCGGGGTGCGCACCCACTCCCTCTTCGGACCGAACTCCGACCGTGTCGGGGTCGTCTCGTTCACCATCGCCGGGTTGGACTCCTCGCTCGTCTCGACGGCCCTGTCCGTCGAGCACGGGATCGGCGTGCGGGACGGCAAGTTCTGCGCCCACCCCCTCGTCGACGCGCTCCTGGCCGACGGCGACGAGACGGCGCCATCGACGGCGGTCCGGGCCAGCCTCGGGCTGGCCTCCCGACCCGAGCACGTCGAGCGGCTCGTCGCAGCCGTGGCCCGGCTGGCGGCCTCGGGGCCGGACCGCAGCTACACTCGCGGCCCGCACGGCTGGGAGCCCGAGCAGGACCCACGGGCGGTAGACCTGCCCCGCCCCTGGTGAGTCACCGCCACCGGGCCCAGACGAGGGCGTGGTCGGTCCCCGGGATCGGCGCGGCGCCGGCGTCGGTGACGGTGAGCCCCCGCCCCAGGACATGGTCGATCTGGACGAACGGCGGGAGCCACCGACGCCCGTAGGGCCAGGTGCGCACCCAGCCAGAGCCCATCGCTTCGTGGGCATCGACGAACCCATCGGCCACCTGTCGGTAGCCGGGATGGTCCGCGGAGGCGTTGAAGTCCCCGGCCAAGACGAGGGGTATGCCGTCCGGCTGGCTGTGCGCCCAGGTCGCCAGGCCGTCCAGCGACTCTCGCCAGAACCCGAGGTTGGGCTCGGTGGGCGGCATCGGGTGAACCGCCCGGATGAGGACCCGGGCCGATCCGCCGATCTGTCGGCCCTCCGGAAGGGTCACCAGGGCGACCGGCTGGCTGAGGTTGACCTCACCGGGGAAGGTCGGTGTCGGCAGTTCGGTGAGGGGGTAACGGCTGCACACCATCGTTCCGCCCGCACCGTCACGAGGCGTGCCGGCGGCATACGGGAGCAACTCGCCCAGCCCTGCGGCGCGCAGTCGGTCCACGGCGGCCGGGGTCACCTCGAGGAGCACGAGGACGGCGACATCCCGGGAGCGCACCTCGCGGATGACCGCGGGCGCGTCGGCTCGTCCGAATTGCAGGTTGCTCGACATGACGACCAGGTCACCCGGTCCAGGCTCGGCCTGGCCGGACGGGACGACGAACGGTAGGGCACCGAGGATCACCACCAGCGAGCCCACTGTGCCGACCATCGCGATCCGGGTGCGCCGCAGTGCCAGGGCCAGGAGGGTGAGGGCCACCAGGCCAGCCCCGGCGACCGGGACGACCGACTGGGCCACGGCGACCGGGAAGGTCGCGAGGTCGAGCCAGCGCACGGCATACCAGGACACGGCGGCGACCACCCCGGCCGTCAGCGCGCGGTCCCCCCACCGCCGGCGCGGCACCGCGCTAGGCCTCGATGACGATCGGGATGATCATCGGGCGGCGGCGGATCTTGCCACCGACCCACCCCCCGACGGTCCGGCGGATGACCTGCTGGAGCTGGTGTTCGTCGGTGATCCCGCCCTCGGTTGCGGCGATGATCGCCGCCTCGACCTTGGGGATGACCTGTTCGAAGATCTGCTGGTCCTCGGCGAATCCGCGCGCGGCGATCTCCGGGCCGGCGGCGATCTTGCCGGTGGCGGCGTCGATGACGACGATGCACGTGATGAAGCCCTCGTCGCGCAGGATCCGGCGGTCCTTGAGCAGCGCCTCGTCCGTGCCGCCGACCGACGAGCCGTCGACGTAGATGTAGCCGCAGGGCACGGCCCCGACGATCCGGGCCACCCCGTCGTGCAGGTCGACGACGACCCCGTCCTCGGCGAGCAGGACCCGCTCACGAGGGATGCCGGTCGCCACGGCGAGCTCCCCGTTGGCGAACATGTGCCGCCATTCGCCGTGCACCGGTAGGACGTTGCGCGGGCGGACGATGTTGTAGCAGTAGGTGAGTTCACCTGCGGCGGCGTGGCCCGAGACGTGCACCTTGGCGTTGCCCTTGTGGACGACGTGGGCACCGAGGCGCATGAGCCCGTTGATGACCCGATAGACCGCGTTCTCGTTGCCGGGGATGAGCGAGCTGGCCAGCAACACGGTGTCGCCCGGCCCGACGTCGATCGGGTGGTCGCGATTGGCCATCCGGGCCAGCGCCGCCATCGGCTCGCCCTGGCTGCCGGTGCAGATGAGCACGACCTGCTCGTCGGGCAGGTCACGCAGTCGCTTGGCGTCGACGAGGACCCCGTCGGGGACGTGCAGATAGCCCAGCTCGGCGGCAATGGCCATGTTGCGGACCATCGAGCGCCCGACGAAGGCGGCCTGGCGCCCGGCCTTGGCGGCGGCGTCGAGGACCTGCTGGACCCGGTGCACGTGCGAGGAGAAGCAGGCCACGACGATGCGCCGCTCGGCATGCCGGAAGACCTTGTCGATCGCCGAGGAGATGTCCCGCTCCGGGGCGGTGAAGCCAGGGATGTCGGCGTTCGTCGAGTCGGTGAGGAAGAGGTCCACGCCCTCCTCGCCGAGGCGGGCGAAGGCCCGCAGGTCGGTGATCCGCCCGTCGAGGGGCAGTTGGTCCATCTTGAAGTCGCCGGTGTGCAGGATCGAGCCAGCCGGGGTGCGGACCATGACCGCGAGTGCGTCCGGGATCGAGTGGTTGACGGCGACGAACTCCAGGTCGAAGACCCCCAGGCGCTCGCGCTGTCCCTCGGTGACCGTGAGGGAGTAGGGGGTGATCCGGTGTTCCTTGAGCTTGGCCTCGACGAGGGCCAGGGTGAGCTGCGAGCCGATGAGCGGGATGTCCCGCTTGCGGGCCAGCAGGAATGGCACCGCGCCGATGTGGTCCTCGTGACCGTGGGTGAGGACGATCGCTTCGATGTCCTCCAGCCGGTCGTCGAGGTAGGCGAAGTCGGGCAGGATGAGGTCGACCCCGGGGTGGTGATCCTCCGGGAAGAGGACCCCGCAGTCGATGATGAGCAGGCGGCCGGCCGTCTCGAGGACGGTCATGTTCCGGCCGATCTCGCCCAGCCCGCCGAGCGCGACGACCCGCAGGGTCCCCTCGGTCAGCGCTGGGGGCAGGGTCAGCTCGGGATGGGGATGACTCAACGGATTCCTGACTGGGTGAGGCCCTCGCGCAGCTTCGCGAGGTGCTCGGGCGGCGACTCCACGAGCGGGAGCCGGACGTGCGCGCTGGGGATGACGCCGAGTTCGACGAGCGCAGCCTTGGCCATGATCGCCCCCTGGCTGGTGTTCATGATGGCGTCGACGACGGGGATGAGGCGGTGGTGGATGGCCCGGGCCGCAGCCAGGTCGCCGGCCGCGACGGCGGCGATCATCGCGGCATACTCGTCGCCGGCGACGTGGCCGACGACCGAGACGACCCCCACGGCGCCCTGGGCGAGGTGAGCGAGGTTGAGCAC
>CAZNLX010000201.1:0-3627 GCA_964573925.1 uncultured Intrasporangiaceae bacterium | reverse complement strand
CACCGCAGCGCTGTGCATCCCGGTGTTCGTCGCGCTGCCGATCCTCGTGCCCAAGAGCGCCCCGCTGGTGGCCGGCCCGTTCGCCCTCGTGGCGATGCTCGGGCTGCGGCTCATCGTGCGCTCCTACAAGATCCGCAATCCCGTCGGGGTGGATCCGGAAGCGGCCGCCGACGCTCGCAGGGTCGTCGTGTTCGGGGCCGGTGAAGGCGGGCGCCAGTTGGTCCGGGCCATGGTGCGCGACCGCAACCAGTCCTATGTGCCAGTGGCCATCGTCGACGACGACCCGCTCAAGCAGCGACTCACCGTCGAAGGGGTCCGGGTGCGCGGCACCCGCGAATCCCTCGAGCAGGTCGCCCGTGACTACGGCGCGGAGATTCTGGCCATCGCCATGCCTTCGGCCGACGGGGATCTCATCCGCGACCTCAGCGCACGCGCCGATGAGGCCGGCCTCGACGTCATGGTCTTGCCGCCGGTGTCCGACCTCATCGGTCGCCCCTCGCTCGGCGACCTACGCAACCTCGACCTGGCCGACCTCTTGGGCCGCCGGGCAATCTCGCTGGACACCACCGCAATCGCCCGGACCATCTCGGGCAAGCGAGTGTTGGTCACCGGTGCGGGGGGTTCGATCGGTTCCGAGCTGTGCCGCCAGATCATGCGTTTCGGTCCGGCAGCGCTCTACCCGTTGGACCGGGACGAGTCGGCGCTGCACTCGGTGCAGCTGTCGCTCAAGCGCCCGGGGCTCTTCGAGCGCGATGGCTCGCTGCTGGTCGACATCCGGGACCGTGAGGCCCTCGACCTGATCTTCGCCGAGGTCAAGCCGGACATCGTTTTCCACGCAGCGGCGCTCAAGCACCTCCCGCTACTCGAGCAGTTCCCCTACGAGGCCTACAAGTCCAACGTCCTGGGCACCCTCAACGTCCTCGCAGCGGCCGCCGCCGCTGGGGTAGCCACGGTGGTCAACATCTCCACCGACAAGGCCGCCGACCCCACCTGCATGCTCGGCTACAGCAAGCGGGTGGCCGAGCGGCTCACCGCCGGGTATGCCGCGACCCACCCAGGTCGCTACGTGTCGGTCCGCTTCGGCAACGTGCTGGGCTCCCGCGGCTCGGTGGTGCACGCCTTTACCGCCCAGATCGAGCGCGGCGGGCCGGTCACCGTGACCCACCCGGACGTCGAGCGCTACTTCATGCTCATCCCCGAGGCCTGCCAGCTCGTCCTTGAGGCAGCGGCCGCCGCCCCGGGGCGCGGTGAGGTCATGGTCCTGGACATGGGCCGTCCGCAGAAGATCGTCGACGTCGCCCGGGCGCTCATCCGGATGTCCGGCCGCTCGGAGATCCGGATCGACTACACCGGCCTGCGTCCTGGCGAGAAGCTCACCGAGGACCTCGTCGCGGACGCCGAGACGCTCACCCCAACGAAGAACCCACTGGTCACCAGCGCCCTGGTCGCCCCACTCGACGCGGACCTGCTACCGGCCGACGAGGTCGAGGACCACGCCTCGGCGATGGCCTGGTGTCGCGGTCACGCGGTCACCCCGACCGTCCCGTGAGCGCCCGGGCCTGAGCCAACCAGCGACGGCCGAGCACGGCATACCCGAGGAAGCCGATCCCGACGGCGGCCAGCGCCGCCACGAGCGCCGCCGGGCTGCGCGGGCCCCAGGTGAGCGAGAGCCAGCCGGCCGCGACGGTGAGCGCCCCCGAGGCGAGCGCGGCGGGCAGGTGCAGCGCGGAGCCCCGATCCAGGTCGGGGACCTCCCGGCGCAACAGGCGCAGGAAGTAGCCGAGCGAGCCGGCCTGGACCAGCAGGACCGCCACTGCGGCACCGACCGCGCCGCCGACAAAGGCAACCGGGCCGGTGACCAGCACCGTCGCGATCGCGGAGACCGCACTGTAGCGGGCCCCGAGCCCGGGCCGGCCGATCGCGTTGGTGCACGCCGTGCTCACCCCCGTGACGAGATTGCAGGCATAGCCAACGGTGAGCAGCACCGCGGCCGCCTGAGCCACCGGCAGGGCGCCGGCGAAGCCCCGGGCGACGAACCACATCCCAGCGGCGGCAATCGAGGCATAGCCGACCACGGCCGGGACCCAGACCCGATTGAACGCCCCGGCCTTGGCGACCGCGGCGGTGGCACCGTCCGAGCCGAAGGTCCGGGTGATGACGGTGAGCACCGGCGGCAGGGCGAACATCGGGAAGCTGCGCACCGCCGACGCGAGCTGGCCGGCCACCCCGAGGAAGCCCACCTGTTCGATCGGCGCGAAGGCGGCGACGAAGATCGGGCCGGCCTGCAGCAGGGCCAGGCCGCTGACGTTGACGACGAGGGACCGGCTGGCGTAGGCCCAGAACTCCGACAGTTGCTCGCGGGCGGCGAACCGCCAGCGCAGCGAGGCCAGGTGCCGGGCCGCCCCGAGGGCCATGACCACGACGTTCGTGCCGAGTTGGGCCACCAGCACGAGGAACATCACCGGGAGGGTGAGCCCGTCCCGGTGCAGCCAGAGCACCAGGCACAGGGCCGCCTGCGACAGCGCGGTCGCCACGGCGATGAGCCCGAACCGGCTGTGCGCCCGCAGGTAGCCCAGCAAGAGGTTGCCGACGAGCAGCAGGCCCACGACGATCCCGATCCGGCGGAAAAGGTAGTCGGCCCCGGCGACCACCTCGGCCGGCAGCTCGGTCACCGCGAGAACGAGGGCGGCGAACGGCCCTCCGAGCGCGAAGAGCACCCCGGTCAGCCCGATGAGGGCGACCCCCGCAGAGGCGGTCAGCCGGGCCGCGCGATCGTCGTCCTGCTGCGCGGCATACAGGGCGTAGAAGCGCTGTGCCGAGACGCTGATCCCGCCGTCGAGGGTGACGAAGACGACGACGACGGTGTTGACCAGCGCCCACACCCCGTAGGCCGCGGGCCCGAGCGCGCCCAGCAGGAAGGGGATGGTCACCAGGCCGACCAGTTGCGGGAGGAACTGCGCGAGGCCGTTGTATGCCGTGTGCCGGGCCAATCGTTCGGCGGGAGCCGATGCTGCGCTCGACACCGGATCTCCCCTCGGTCACGTGGCCACCGGACGGTGACGCGAGGCTAGCAGAGCGGGCACTCCGGCCCGCGGCGGCGCAGACCGGCCCAGGACCCGGCGGATAGGCTGACCCCCCAGGGAAGAGCGGGAGAAGGAGCGGACGGCGTGAGCGAGCCGACGACGAAGCCGGAAGGGGCACAGGCCGTCCGGGCCGGGCTCGTCTGCGTGCTCTACGGCTCGGCGGAGATCCCCGAGATCGTCGTCGACTTCGCCCGGAGCGCCCCCACCGTCGTCGTCGACAACTCCGGCGATCTGGCCCAGGACGCACCAGGGGTCACCGTGGTCTCCCCCGGCCGCAATCTGGGCTACTCGGCCGGGGTCAACGCCGGGCTCGCTGCCCTCCCCGGCGGGTTGGACGCCCTGCTCGTCGTCAATCCGGACATCGTCGGGCCGGTCGCGGCGCTGCACGAGCTCGCCGCGACGGTGGCTGCCGCCCCGGGTCCGGTCCTCGCCGCGCCGACCGGAGGACGCGGTCAGTTCGGATTCCGCCCCCGGGCCGCGGCCCCCCTCGTCCTGGCCCACTATGTGCTGCGCACCGACTGGCATCCGACCCCACGCACGCCCG
>CAZNLX010000200.1:0-3686 GCA_964573925.1 uncultured Intrasporangiaceae bacterium | reverse complement strand
CCCCGGCACGCTGGTTGACGTAGACCATCTGGCCGTGGATGCCCAGGCAGAGCACCACCGATCTCTGCCGGTAGGGAACCCAGAACTGATTTCGGTAGTGACCACCCGGCATACCCGTCGGGGTGTTGGTCTCGGCGAAGGCGTCCTTGGAGTCCTCCGCGGCGAGGAGGATGTCGGTGGTGAGCCACTCGGGCAGGACCTGCGTCCCGTCGTGAGCCACCCCGTTGCGGCGGATGAGTTCGCCGAAACGGGCCGCGTCCCGCAGGGTCGCGCTCATCCCGCCATCGGACACGGCGGAGCCGACTCCGTCGACGGTGATGTGGGCGTTCCACTCGGCTCCCATGGGCCGCCAGACCAACTCCGAGAGCAGGTCGGCCATGGGTCTTCCGGACACCTCCTCGCAGACCCAACCGAGCGCGTTCGTCTCGCTGGATCGATACCGGAAGGGCCCGCCGTGATCGTCCTCCGACGGCAGCGAGCGCAGGAAATCCCGCAGCGTGGAAGGAACGTCTTCCCGAGGTGACCGCCATCCGACGGCATGCTCCATGAGATAGACGTCGGCGTCCGGGTCGTGGTAGGTCTCGTTGAACCGGACGCCGGAGCGCATGTCGAGCAGGTCACGCACCGTGGCGCCCTTGAACCCCGAATCGGTGAGATCCTTGACGATGTACTCGACCTGCTCGTTGGGGTCCAGGAGGTTGTCCTGGACGAGGCACGCGGCCACCGACCCGACGATCGACTTCGTCACCGACATGAGCAGGTGCCGGGTGTCCGGCGCCATCTGCCCGCAGTAGAGCTCCGTGACGATCTGTCCCCGATGCATGACGAGGAAACCGTCGGTCCACGTGTCGGCGATGACATCGGACACAGAACTGTGCCGTTCGATTCTGCCGGTGCCGTCGAAACGCGGGGTGGCGATATCGAGGACCCCGACCCGGTCCCGCCGATGAGGCAGCGAGACCGGGTCCGGACAGGTGCGAATCACGCGCGTCGGCAGAACCTCGTCGAGATTGAGGAACGACCATCGGTTGTGCGGAGCCTCAGCCCAGTTGTCGAGGGTGACCGCCGCGCCATCCATCATGACCGCGGCGTCTCCACGGACCCAGCGGCAGGTGTCGTCCCTGCGGCGCTCCCGGCGACGGTGGCTCCCGCCGGGGGCTCGACGAGGTCGGGGTCGATGTCGCAGTCCGGGCCACGCAGGGGCGGTCCGGGGATACCGGCGACTTCGTAGACGGGGATGTCGGTGAGCCGACGGGCGTGGCCGACGACGTCCTCGGGGATGAGGCCGCTGACGTCCTCGGGGTTGGTGATGACGACGACCGACTGGGGAGCGAACCGCTCGATGCCGTCCATGAGCGCACGAACCGGAGAGGAGTCTCCGACGAATGCGGTGCCGGGCACCCCGGTGACCTCGAAGGCGTGGCGATAGCGGCCGGCACGCTCCTCCGCGACCTCGAGCGTGTCGGTGAGGACCTCGGGCGTGTTGTGCGTGACCGCGGTGGCGCCGGTGTCGGCCGGGTTGGCGGGGACGACGACGGCGATCCGCTGGATCGGGTGGGCGACCCCGACCTCACGCAGCCTCGAGACGAGCCGTTCGGGTTCGATGTCGTCGTTGGCGACGATGAGGACCGAGTGGGCCTCGTGCGGCCGAGGCTCTTCCTCGACGGGGGACATCGATGCCTGTTCGCGATACCCCTTGAGCAGCCGGAAGAGCACGAGCAGCGCGGCCCACGACGCCAATCCGAGGGTGATCTGGGACCGGGTGTCCTCGCGCACGGCCATCGAGATGAGGATCGCCACCATGGCCAGGATGGTGAAGATCGTCAGGTAGGGGAATCCCCACATGCGGAACTTCAACGTGCGTCCTTCGGCCTCGGCGCGACGGCGCAGGATCAACTGCGAGACGGCGATGAGGATGTAGGCAAAGAGGATGACTGCCCCGGAGGAGTTGAGCAGGAACGAGAAGACCGTCTTGGGGGAGACGTAGGCGGCGATGACGCAGAGGTAGCCCACGACCGTCGACATGAGGATCGCCCAGGTGGGCACGCCGCGGCTGTTGACCCGAAGCACCGCCGGCGGGGCCTCGCGCCGGGCGGCCAGCACGAAGAGCATGCGCGATGCCGTGTACAGGCCCGAGTTCAGGCAGGACAGGACCGAGGTCAGCACGACAGCGTTCATGATGCTGGCGGCGAAGGGCACGCCGAGCTTCTCGAAGGCGCTGACGTAGGGCGAGCGGCCCAACTCGGTGGAGTTCCAGGGGAGGATGACCGCCAGGAGGAAGACCGAGCCGACGAAGAAGAGCGAGATGCGCCAGACGACCGAGCGGGTGGCCTTCGTGACGGCGCGCTCCGGGTTGTCGGACTCGGCACCGGCGATGGTCGCGATCTCGGCACCGACCATGGAGAAGACCGCGGTCACCATGCCCGCGAGCACGATGGTCGAGCCGTTGGGGAAGAAGCCGCCGTGCGCGGTGAGGTTGCTGAAGTCCATCTTGGCGCCTGGCCAGAGTCCCAGGACGTAGGCCGAAACGGTGACGAGGAAGACGACGATCGTGGCGACCTTGATCCCGGCGAACCAGTACTCGAACTCGCCGAAGGTCCGCACCGAGTAGAGGTTGGTCGCGGTCATGAGCAGCATGAGGATGAGCGAGATCAGCCACATGGGCGCGTCGAACCAGTATTGGAGGATCTTCGCCCCGGCGACCGCCTCGAATCCGACGACGATGACCCAGAAGTACCAGTACAGCCAGGCCACCGAGAAGCCCGCCCACGGGCCCATGGCCGACCGGGCGTACTCGGCGAAGGACCCGGTGCTCGGCCGGTCGACCGCCATCTCGCCGAGCATCTGCATGACCATGATGATGAGGACACCGCAGAGGGCGTACGTGATGAAGGCGGCCGGACCCGCCTCGTTGATGACGACGCCGGAGCCGACGAAGAGCCCGGCACCGATCACGCCGCCGATGGCGATCATGGTGAGGTGCCGCTGTTTGAGTCCCTTGTGCAATTCGACGCCTGGCGCCATGGTCGCCCTCCTGGAGAGTGGTGGATCGGGCCGTACTCGGGCACGCGGTGCAACAGTCCGCCGTCCGACGGCTAGAAGTATCCGGAGAGTCCCCACCCCGTCGGCTATAGACATCGTGTCCAAATGCTCGCGCCGTCCTGGCCCGTGTGTCCGTTGACAGTGGGGTTCGTGCGGGCGGCTTCGGTCCGGCCGACGCGCCCTGGGCACGCCGATGGGCCGGTCACCCAGGGGTGCCGGCCGGCCTCGCGGCCCCGATCAGTCGATCGGCTCGAAGGATGCGGTGAAGTGCCGCAACTGTGGCGGCTCGGCGACGATCCGGTAGCCCGGCAACGTGTCCTTGACCGCCATGACCCGTTCGGCCACCTCGATGACGTAGTCCATGTGGCTCTGCGTGTAGGTGCGCCGGGGGATCGCCAGCCGGACCAGTTCCATCGCCGCCGGCGACTCGGTCCCGTCCGGGTGCCGGCCGAACATCGCCGACCCGATCTCGCAGGAGCGGATCCCGCCGTGCTCGTAGAGGGCGACGGCGAGGGCCTGTCCCGGGAACTCCAGCGGCGGGATGTGCGGCAGCAGCGCCCGGGCGTCGATGTAGACCGCGTGCCCGCCTGCGGGCTTGATGCACGGCATACCGAGTGCTTCGAGGGCGTCCGCGACGTATGCCG
>CAZNLX010000199.1:0-3694 GCA_964573925.1 uncultured Intrasporangiaceae bacterium | reverse complement strand
ATCTACACAAGCTCACACACTCTTTCCCTACACGACGCTCTTCCGATCTCACCCTTGCGGTTTCCTCACCACCGCGCCTGTGGACGGTGGGACGAAGCGCCGGCACCCTGTGGACAGCCGCGGTCCACCCGCCGACTCCGGCACCAACAACGGCGCCGGTCGATCGCCCTAGTCCAGGCGCCCCAGGGCGCGCAGCCTGCCGATGATGTTGACCCGGTGCCGGATGACGATGATCATCCCGAGCGTCCACGCCCACAGCGCCGTCGGCCAGCCGACCGAACCGGGCATCCGGTCCACGAGCGCCAGCACCCCACCGACGAGCATGAGCCCGGCCGCGACGAGCGAACCCAGCGCCACCCACCGGGACACGACGAAGACGAGGACGAAGACGGCGACGAGGGCGACGGCATACCAGGGATGGACCCCGAGCACGGCGCCGAGGGCAGTGGCGACGCCCTTGCCGCCGCGCCCCCGCAGGTACGGCGAGAAGACGTGGCCGAGCACTGCCGCGACCCCGAGCAGATAGGCCATCTGGGTCCCGAAGACGTGCCATCCGACGAACGCGGGCACCCAGCCCTTGGCCACGTCAAGCACCCCGACGAGGATGCCCCACTTGCGCCCGAGCACCCGGCCGGCATTCGTCGCTCCGGGGTTGCCCGACCCTTGGGACAGGTCCTTGCCGAGGACCCGGGCGAAGATGCTCGCCGGGTTGATCCCGCCGAAGAAGAACGAGACGAGCACGGACCCGGCCATCGTCGCCATCGCGACGAGCGCGAGGTCGGCCCAGGAGTCCCGGTTCACCGACGCGGCCTCGGGCTCACCGACACGGCGACCGTCGCGGGGCCGACGTGGGCTCCGACGACCGCACCCAGCTCGCCGACGAGGACCTCCCCGGCATCGGGCACCTTCTGACTCAACGCCAGCGCCAACTCCTCGGCCCGGTCGGCGAAGTCCAAGTGCTGGATGCAGATGTCCACGATCCGACCGGCCCCGCGGGCCCGGTCCGCCGCCTCGACGGCGAGGTCGACCATCCGGGACAGGGCCTTCGCCGAGGTCCGCACCTTCTCCAGCGGGACGATGTGCCCGTCCTCCAACGAGAGGATCGGTTTGATCGCCAGCGCCGATCCCAGCAGCGCCGACGCCGACCCGATCCGACCCCCGCGACGCAGGTGCTCGAGCGTGTGGACGTAGAAGACGACGGTCGCGTCGTGTGCCCGCGAACGGGCGACCTCGGCGACTGCCGCCGCGTCGGCACCGGAGGCGGCAGCCGCGGCGGCCGACAACGCGGCATACCCCATCGCGGCCCCGAGCACGCGCGAGTCGACGACGGTCACCGGGACCGGCGACTGCGCGGCGGCCAGGTGCGCCCCCTGCACCGTCGCGGACATGTCCGCCGAGATGTGCACCGAGACAATCGAGTCCGCGCCCTCGGCGGCCAGCGCCTCGTAGATCTCGAGGAACTCGGCCGGCGCTGGTCGCGAGGTCGTCACCGGCACGAACCGGCGCAGCGCCTCACCGAGGTCCTCGGCCCGAACGTCGATCCCTTCGCGGTGCTCACGCCCGCCGATGACGACGTGCAGCGGCACGACCCGCAACGGTGCACCGGCCGCGGCCAGTTGCCCCGGCATGAGGTATGCCGTCGAGTCGGTGACGATCGCGACTCCCATCCGGGGGCCTCCTGACCTCAGAGCGGGACGACGTTGACCAGGGTGGGCGGCCGGACGATGACGGTGCGGATGCCCTCGGTCGTGGCCGCCTTCACCTTCTCACGGGCCAGGACCAGTTCGCGCAGCTCGGCCTCCGAGATGTCCGCGGGCACCTCGACCCGATCGCGGACCTTGCCGCGGATCTGCACGACGCAGGTGACCGTCTCGTCGACGAGCAGCGCCGGGTCGGCCACCGGGAACGGCCCGAGAGCCAGCGACCCGTGACCGCCCATCCGCTCCCAGAGCTCGTCGGCGATGTGCGGCGCGACCGGGGCGACCATCTGGATGAGCGGCTCGAGCACCGAACGTGGCGGCGACTCCAGCTTGGTCACTGCGTTGTTGAGCTCGATGAGCTTGGCGATGGCCGTGTTGAAGCGCAGCGACTCGTAGTCCTCGTGCACCCCGGCGATGGTCCGGTGCAGCAGGGTCCGCAGGGCCGGTTCGAGGTCGGTCTCGGCGATGTCGACGACCCGGCAGGCGCCGGTCTCCTCGTCGACGACGTTGCGCCACAACCGCTGCAAGAAGCGCTGCGAGCCCACGACCGCGCGGGTCTCCCACGGCTTGGACAACTCCAAGGGCCCCATCGACATCTCGTAGATCCGGAAGGTGTCGGCGCCGTAGGCGGCATACATCTCGTCGGGGCTGACCATGTTCTTGAGTGACTTGCCGATCTTGCCGAACTCGCGGTTGACCGGCTCGCCGTTCCAGGTGAAGACCCCCGCCGGCTTCTCGACGACCTCGGCGGCCGGGACATACTGCCCGCGCGCGTCGGTATAGGCCGGTGCCTGGATGTAGCCCTGCGAGAAGTAGGTGCGGAACGGCTCCTCGCTGGACAGGTGACCCAAGTCGAAGAGCACCTTGTGCCAGAACCGGGCGTAGAGCAAGTGCAGCACCGCGTGCTCCACCCCACCGACATAGAGGTCGACGCCGCCGGGGTCACGGTTCCCGGCCGGAGCACCGGGCACCGGGGTCGGCTGCGGGCCCACCCAGTAGCGCTCGTTCTCCGGGTCGACCAGCGCGTCGCCGTTGGCCGGGTCGAGATAGCGCAGGTAGTACCAGCAGGAGCCGGCCCAGTTGGGCATCGTGTTGGTCTCGCGGCGGAACCGCCGCAGGCCCCGCCCGTCGCCCAGATCCAGCTCGACTTCGACCCACTCGGAGACCCGGCCCAGCGGCGGTTCGGGAGCCGACTCGGCATCCTCAGGGTCGTAGGTCTTCGGCGAGTAGTCCGGAACGTCCGGCAGGGTGAGCGGCAGCATCGAGTCCGGCAGCGAGTGCGCGATGCCGTCCTCGTCCCAGACGACCGGGAAGGGCTCACCCCAGTAGCGCTGCCGGCTGAACAGCCAGTCGCGCAGCCGGTAGTTGACCGTCCCCTCACCGAAGCCCGACTCGACCAGGTGAGCGATGATCCGTTCCTTGGCGTCGTGAACCGAGAGCCCGTTCAACGACACGACATCGTTGGCCGAGTTGATCGCGAAGCCGTCACCCGTGTATGCCGCCCCCTCGGCCACCGTGCCCGGCCAGTCCGGGGTGTCCCACGGCGCGACGACATCGACGATGGGCAACTCGAACGTCGTCGCGTACTCGTAGTCGCGCTGGTCGCCCGACGGCACCGCCATGATCGCGCCGGTGCCATAGCCCATGAGGACGTAGTCGGCGATGAAGACCGGGATGGGCTGCCCGTTGAGCGGGTTGGTTGCGAACGACCCGGTGAACACCCCCGTCTTCTCCCGGTCCTCGACCTGCCGCTCGACATCGCTCTTGCGCGAGGCTGCCCGCCGGTATGCCGCGACCGCGGCTTCCGGGCTGCCCGTCGCCGCCGCGTCGGTGCCCTTCCAGGCCTCCCGGGTGCCCGCCGGCCAACCGGCCGCGGGGACGAGGGCGTCGACGAGCGGGTGCTCGGGGGCCAGCACCATGAAGGTCGCCCCGAAGAGGGTGTCCGGACGGGTCGTGAAGACCTCGATCTCGCTCGATGCGCCCGCATGCTCACC